>JAICQI010000151.1 GCA_025937955.1 Pyrinomonadaceae bacterium | reverse complement strand
GCGGCCATACTCGGCAAAGTTTTCACTTTTGAAGAACTGGCCGCCGTAGCTGAACAAAACGAAGACGCGCTCCTCGATGCACTCGACGAAGCCTCGGGCGCGCAACTGATCGCCGCCGGGTCGGCAGACTCGTTCAGCTTTACGCACGACAAGATTCGCGAAGTGCTTTACGAAGAGCTCAATCCGATTAGACGCCGCCGCTTGCACCGGCACGTCGCGGAAGGCTTGAAGCTACGTTGCAATAAGTCTCAATGCGCTGTTGAAAAGTTGGCCCATCACTACATCCAGGCCGGCGATTATGAACAGGGTTTGGAGTACGCGAAACATGCAGCCGCAGAGGCCGTGCGTGTGTTTGCGTTTGACGAGGCCATCGCGGCTTACGGACGCGCGCGTGACTGTGCGGAAGCTCTGGGCCTGACAGAGGAACAGTTGGCCCAGGAAGAAGCGATCGGCAAAGCTTTCATGCTGCACGGCGATACGATTCTCGCCGCGGAACATTTCGAACACGCTCTCGCCCTCGCAACCGATCCGGCAACACGTGTGCGACTTCAATGCGAGGCAGCAGCGTCTTTGGTAACTACGGGCGATCCGCGCGGCAATGAATACCTGCGTGAAGCTTTACAAGTTTTGGATCCGGTTAGCAATCCACTCGAGACTGCCAACGCTCTATCCACAGAAGCCCGTTTCCATCACCTGGCGGGTCGCCACAAGAAAGCGATCGAACTATTGTTACGCGCCGGAGAACTGGTAGCGCCGGCGGCAGAGAGCGATAGCGTAAGCAGTTTTGCCGCGCCGATGATTTCGCAACTCTACGCTTACACTGCAGCCAGTTATCAACACTACGGCCTTTACGACGAAGCCGACCGCTGGGCGCGGCGCACGATCGCGTTTGGCGAGAAACACAATACTCTGTTTGCGCAGGCCACCGGTTACGAGTATCTCGGTGAGAACAGCATTCACACCGGCAATTACGAAAAAGGTTTGGAATACGCGCAACGGGAAATCGAGATCGCTGATCGGCTGCATTCGCGCGAGCGGCGGGCGTGGGTTCATTTTTATTCCGGCCAGTGCCGTTTCTTTCTCGACCACATTGACCGCGCCGAGCAGGAGTTTCTTGATGGCATCAGGTTGGCGGAAGCAATTGGAGAGAACCGCGCGCTGTCGTTGTTCACGTCAAGCCTCGCGGTGGTGCAAGCGAAGCAAGGACGTTACGACGAGGCTTTGCAAACTGCTTTGACAAATCTGCAAGGCTCATCTCCGACTTTGCTCTACTCACATTTCGAAGCGCTCCGATGTTTGGCGGAAGTTCGTTTTCGACGCGGTGAATTAGAAGAGGCGGAAAAGATCTGCCGGGAAGCGGACCAGCTCGTCTCGCCCACGAACTCACGCGTGACCCAACTCTGGCTTGGGCTACTCTACATCGAAGTCCTGCTCGCCGCTGAAAAACGCACCGAAGCGGTTAAAAAATTAACGGAATATCAGGCACTCGTCGCGGAGTGTCAATCACCACGGTTCAAAAACGAAGCCACACGCCTCACGCAACTACTTTCATAGCTACAGAATATTTCGAGAGATACCACGATTTCGCAACCTTTCGTGGTCCAGGCAGGAGAAGAATGCACTCATTACCCTTATCCCCTGAGTTTTCCCCCGCAAAAGTAAAGGCGCGAAGATCATCGCTTGCGGAGTGGTCTTTGCGCCTTTGCGTTTTGAACCACGGATAAAACGGATAGATCCGGATTAATCCGGATCTCAATCCGCGTAAATCCGTGGCTAAATTTTACCTGCTGCTCATGGCGTCGCCGTTCTTCAGGTAGCGATCGAGGAAGTCGAGGATTGCTTTGTAGGCTTTGATCTCGTTCGCTTTCTTCGTGAAGCCGTGGCCTTCGTTGTCGAACAACACGTATTCAACCACGCCGTTACGCTTCTTGATGTTCTCCACTATCTCATCCGACTCGGGTTTGATGACGCGCGGATCGTTTGCGCCTTGCAACACGATCAGCGGCTTCACGATCTTGTCGGCATGAAACAGCGGTGAGATCGCCTTCAGGTTTTCGAGATCCTTTTCGGGATCGCCGATCTCCCTGTGGAACGACTTGCGGAATGACTCCCAGTACGGCGGAATCGATTTCAGCGTCCGCACCCAGTTTGCAACTCCAAACAGGTCCACACCCACCGCGAACTCTTGCGGCTTGAACGCAAGCGCAGCAAGCGTCATGTAACCGCCGTAAGAGCCGCCCATAATCCCGATCTTCTTCTCATCGACGTAGCCGAGCGACACAAGATACTTCTTCGCCTCAACACAGTCCCACAACGGTTCACGTCCATGCTTGCCATCATCAGACGTGAAGAACGATTTGCCGTAACCGCTCGAGCCGCGATTGTTGACTCCCAGGATCACGTAACCATGATTCACGAGATACTGCGTCAGGGCGCTGTAGCCAACACGCGTCTGCCCGCCCGGACCACCATGCACCAGCACGATCGCCGGCACTTTATTCTGCGCGCTCGCCTGCTTCGGTTTGTAAAGAATTGAAGGAATCTGGACGCCGTCGAACGACTTGTACCGTATCACCTGCGAATCGACGAGGTCGGCGGGATTGATCTCAGGATTCAGACTTTCCGTTAACTTCGTCGCCTTCTTCGTGCTGAAGTCGTAAACGTAAAGATTGCTCGGGCTGCGATCACCGTTCAAATAAAACGCCATCAGCTTCTCGCTCCGCGAGATATTCACGCCGGTGATGTCGGCATTCGGAAGTTGCGGCAAGGAGACGAGCTTGCCCGTGGCTGTTTCGTAGATCTTGATTCGCGTGCGCGCATCTTCGTTGATTGCCGTCACGCGGTACTTTCCGTTTTGAGAAAAGTAAGTATAGAAAACGTCCCAGGGCGCCTTCTCGACGACTTCGCTTTTGCCAGTCGCAAGATCGTACCGCGCCACGTAGCTAAACTCGCTGCCTGAGTCAGTCAGGTAATAAAGATACTTGGAGCTGAGATCGAACGTCTGCGCGTTATTCGCCATGTCGCCGGTATGCGAGGTGATGTTTTTCAACTCTTTAGTCGCAGCATTGTAAAGGTAAATATCGGAGTCGGCCTGCGAGCCGCCACTCTTCTCGAGCGCGATGTACTTCTTGTCGTCGGAAATGGCTCCGAATCCATAGCCGGTTTCGTCTTTGTAGACGAGCGACGGTTTGAAACTGTCGATCGGCATTTCATAAATATCGAAGAAGCGCGCGTCGCGTTCGTTCGTGGAGAAGAAGAACGATTTACGATCGCGACTCCAGCCGAGGAAGTTTGCCTTCACCTTCTCGCCGGGCGTGAGATCGCGTTCGGTGCCATCGAGCTCGCGCAGGTAAAGATGGTTGTTCTCGTTACCGCCTCGATCGTACGTGTAGATGAAACGCGCGTCGGACGGAAAATATGAAACCGCGAACGTGCTTTCTTTGGCTGAGTTGGTCAACTGGGTTGCGGCGCCGCCCGTCACCGGCACCGAGTAGACATTGAAGATGCCTGTCTTGTTGTTGTGAAACAGGATCGATTTTTCGTCTGACGAGAAGGAGCTGCCGCCGATGCGAACAGTGTTCATGAACTGCTCGATGGTGTACTCCTTGACGGGCTGCGCATGCTTCGTGTGCTGGCCCAACGCAGTTGAGGCAGCAATAAGCAGCGTCAGGATTAATAGTGAAATGCGTTTGTCGCGGTTCATGAGAATCCTCCTATCCGTTTCTATCCGTGTAATCCGTGGCTAAAAAATGAGATCGATACCGGAACTGGCAAAGCGTCGTGCGGCAGCGCAATCATGTGACAATTGCGCATACTTGATGAGCAACGCTAATTCCATAGTACGGCCTAAAGTGAGGGCGAAACGGCGTGCTCCAGCCTCCAGCACTTCCGGCCCTGCTTGTTCCGCGTACACCAACCAACTGGCCGCGTGGTCCAGCGCCGAGCGCACAACGCGTGCGGCGTCCGCAAGACGCTCATCCTGAACAATCTCGAGACATCTCGTTATCGCAGACTCCAGCGGCGACAAACCGTTATCGCTGCCGCGCAGGGCGCGCAACGTGTCGAGCGCCAGCACGTTCGTCGTTCCTTCCCAAATCGGAAGCACCTGACTGTCGCGCAGAAGAACCGGAAGGCCGGTGTCTTCTACGTAACCAGCGCCGCCAAAGGTTTCGAGAACCTCACTTGCTACCATCACAGACTGCTTTCCAGTCGTGAGTTTCATCACCGGAGTAAGAACTCGTAGCAATCGTGCATCGTTTTCCAAAATTTCGGACGTCTCGCTTTGTCCGGTTAACTCGGCGACGTAGAACGCGAGATGAAACGCCGCTTCCGTTTCTGCCTGGAGCGTTGCGAGTGTGTCGCGGTGCAGAGGTTTTTCTGACAGCGGCGCCCCGAAGGCTACACGTTTCTGCGCGAAGTCGGAAGCCAGCGCGAGACCACGACGCATCAACGACACTGCGCTGATACCATTCCACAAACGAGTAACGTTCAGCAGCGGCGAAATATTACGTACGCCGTCAGTAGATTCCTTCACGAGCTGCGCCGGCGTTCCGTCCAGAGTCAATTCAGCGGTCGGAACTTTTCGCGTGCCCAGTTTGTCCTTCAGTCGATTGATCTGAATGTTGCGCGGACGGCCGTGCTCGTCTCTCGTTTCGAGATAGAAAAGCGCGAGGCCGCGCCCACCCGGTGGATTACCTTCCGGACGAGCGAGCGTGAGCGCGATCTGCGAAGCGATTGCAGATGTGAACCACTTGCGGCCGTAGAGTCGAAAAGTTTTCCCGTCAGGTTCTGGTTTTGCAATCGTCTCCGAAAGACCAACGTCAGAGCCGCCCGTGAGCTCAGTCATCCACTGCCCGGCAGTCCAAAACTCCTTGGGATCGCGCGTAATCAAGTGTGGCACAGCGCGATCGATGAGCATTTGATTACCGGAGTTGAGGAGCGTGCGCGCAGCGCCATCGGTCATCGCGAGGGGACAACTGTAGATGTCGGTCGACGGTGTGAAGAGATATGCGAGGGCGCATTGATGCACTCGCGAGAGGCTGCCATGCTTCTGCTCGTACGCCGTGGCGACCACGCCATGCTCGGCGGCGATACGCTCAGCCAGGCGCCACAAGGGCGTCACTTCGATCTTGTCGATGCGATTTCCCCAGGCGTCCCATTGCGTCAACGTCGGTTCGTTCAGGCGGTCTTCTAACTGGAGTTCGTACAAATCCGCCCCCGCGAGGCGTCCCATTTCCCGGAGTGATTCCTCCACTTCTTTCAGCATGTCACCGGGCAGAACCTGGGCCAGATACGAGCGCAAAACGCGATCGTCGTCGTATTGATTTCCTAAAGTTGGAGGTGCTTGCTGGAACGGAGTCATATCTGAGATCCCTCGTTGGATCGGGTCAGTACCGTAACGCGGTAGCGTCGGGTCGATGTGGCGCATTCGCTATTGTGGGATATCTTGAGACGGGGCTGACCCGACGCTACCGCGTTACGGTACTGACCCGATCCAAGCCGATCCTGAATAGGGCACCACTTGAGATTGCCAATAATCACCGACGGTGGTTAAATGTGCTAACTTTTTCCTCTGTCCAAGCAGAAGTCTTCCTTAAAAACCGATGTCATACGAGCCCCAAGAACAAGAACTGTTTCTCAAATGCCTGCTCGAATCGAACTTAGACGGCATTCTCGCCTTCGACCGTGAGTTCCGCTACACCACCTGGAACCGCGCCATGGAGCGCATCTCAGGTGTGAAACGTGAAGACGTACTCGGCAAGTTCGCGTTCGATCTATTCTCCTGCCTCAAAGAAACCGGCGAAGACAAATACTACCGTGAAGCGCTCGCAGGCAGAAGCGTAGTTGCCGAAAATCGTCCCTACGTCATTCCCCAAAGCGGTCGCAATGGTTTCTTCGACGGCTACTACTCACCGCGTCATGACGAAAAGGGCGAGGTCGTCGGCGGCGTGGCGATCATTCGCGACGTGACTGACCGCAAGATCGCGGAAGCCTCAGCGCTCGACGAACACAGACGCCTCGCTTTTCACGTCGAAAACACGCCACTCGCAGTGATCGAATGGGACCACGAGTTCAAAGTACTACGCTGGTCGCCGGCAGCACAGAAACTCTTTGGCTGGAAAGCCGAAGAAGTGATCGGGAAGCGATTCAGCGAGTGGGCGTTTGTCGTTCTTGAGGATTACGACGTCGTCAACCAGGTGGAGCACCGTCAGAACCAGGGACAGGAACGTCACGGCATCTCGCGCAATCGCAATTACACGAAGCTCGGTTCGATACTCCATTGCGAGTGGTACAACTCGGCGCTCTATAGCGAAGCGGGCAAGTTGGTCTCAGTGCTCTCGCTGGTCCTGGATGTGACAGTCGCACGTCGCATTGAAGAAGCACTGCGCAAGTCGGAAGCTCAGTATCGTTTGTTGTTTGAATCGAATCCGCAAGCGATGTGGGTCTACGATCTGACGACGCTTCGCTTTCTTGCAGTGAACGATGCGGCGGTGCACCATTACGGTTACTCGCGCACTGAGTTTCTGGAGATGACCCTCAAAGACATTCGACCTCCCGAAGACATTCAGCTACTCGAGAAGTATCTCGCCAGTGACAGCGAGGGCGTATTAAACGCAGGCGAATGGCGACATCGCAAGAAAGACGGCACCGTCATCAATGTCGATATCACGTCGAGCCGCCTGGTCTTCGGCGGCAGACCCGCGGAGTTTGTTCTGGTCCACGACATCACCGAAAGAAAGAAAGCCGAGACCGCGCTGCGCATCAGTGAAGATCGTTATCGCGATTTGGTAGACAACAGTCACGAGCTGATCTGCACTCACGATCTCGAAGGCCGCGTACTGTCAGTCAATCCGTGGGCGGCGCGAGTTTTGGGTTACCCGCAAGACTCACTCGTCGGCATCAATATTCGCGACGGTCTCTTGCCTGAATATCGCGAGAAGTTTGACGAATACCTGCGCACCGTAATCACTGAAGGCTCCGCGCGCGGCGTGATGAAGGTCCGCACCGCCACCGGCGAAACGAGGCTCTGGGAGTACTACAACACGCTGCGCACGGAAGGCGTCGAGACACCAATCGTGCGCGGCATGGCCCACGATGCGACGGAGCGACGCCTGGCGTTGAAGCGTGAGAAGGAAGCGCGAGTGGAGGCGGAAGCCGCGAACCGCGTCAAAGATGAGTTTCTATCGACACTCTCGCACGAGCTGCGCACGCCGCTGACGGCGATCATGGGCTGGGCCGATCTTCTCCTGCACGATGAAGTGGAACCCGAGAAACGGCAACAGGCGGTGGAAACGATCTTCCGCAACGCCAACTCGCAGTGCCAGTTGATCAACGATCTGCTCGAAGTGTCGCGCATCATCACCGGCAAGCTGCGACTTGAATTCGTGGCCTGTGAGCTTGATTCAGTGATCGAAGCAGCGGCTGAGAGTATCCGGCCCACCGCGGAAGCTAAAGGAGTTCGCTTGCAGGTGTTGCTCGAACCGCACGTGGGGCCAGTGTTTGGCGATCGCGAGCGATTGCAGCAGGTGGTTTGGAACTTGTTGTCGAACGGAGTGAAGTTCACCCGCAGGGGTGGGCTGGTCCAGGTCACGCTACAACGCATCAATTCTCATGTGGAAATAGTAGTGAAAGATACGGGCATCGGGATCAGTCCCGACTTTCTGCCGCACGTCTTCGATCGCTTTCGGCAGGCGGATGGTTCGACGACGAGAAACTACGGTGGGTTGGGTCTCGGGCTCGCGATCGTGCGACATCTGGTTGAGCTGCACGGCGGTACGGCGTGGGCCGAGAGTCCCGGAGATAGCCAGGGCTCGACTTTTACCGTCAGGTTGCCGGCGATGACTGCCAGCGAACAACCATCACCGGAAGAGTTGAAGCAACCGGCAATCGCGGTGACTGAACCGCGAGACCAGCAGCCATCGTCGCTCTCCGGCTTGCGTGTGCTGGTTGTCGACGACGAGATCGATGCGCGCACGCTTTTGAGTGCGATGCTCGAGCGCTGTGGCGCGCAGGTGGTGGCCGTTAGCTCTGCGCGCGAGGGTTTGGAGTCGGTTGAGACCTGGAAACCGGACGTGCTGATTGCCGACATCGGGATGCCGGTGGAGGATGGCTACGGACTGATCAAGAAAGTTCGCGCATTGCCGAAAGAGCGCGGCGGGCTCACACCGGCGCTGGCGTTGACGGCTTATGCGCGCACGGAAGATCGCGTGCGCGCTCTGTCAGAAGGGTACCAGGTTCACCTCGCCAAGCCCGTCGATCGGTATGAGCTCGCGGCAGTAGTCACAACTCTCGGCCACAGATGAACGGATTAATCGCATCCATGTTTGTCTTGTAGAGATCGCCAGCGGTGACCATTGCGCGCGAGCAGTTCGTCAGCTTCGGAGGGGCCTGCGGCGCCGGCATCGTAAGTTGCCAGTTTAGGCAGGCCGTGGCTGGTCCAGGCTTGCTCAATCGGCGTGATTAAGCGCCACTGGTGTTCGGCTTCGTCACCGCGAATGAACAACGTCGCGTCTCCTTGCATCACATCCAACAACAGCATCTCGTAAGCGTCCGGCGCCTCAACTCCAAACACCCTTTGATAACAGAAGTCCATGTTGACCATGGTGGTTTGCATTTCAAAGCCGGGACGTTTGGCGCCAAACATTACCGTTATTCCCTCGTTCGGTTGCAGGCGCAACGCGATCACGTTTGGATCGATCTGTTCTTTCGGCGTGCGCGCAAACAACGCCTGGGGGGTGGGTTTCAGGTGGACTGCGATTTCAGTCATGTTGCGCGCCAGGCTTTTCCCAGTCCGTACGTAAAATGGTACTCCCGACCAGCGCCAGTTTGAGATTTGAAACTCAACGGCCGCGTAGGTCTCGGTCTGCGAATCTTTACGAACTCCTTCCTCGTCTTTGTAACCTTTGACCGTCTCGCCGTTGATCGTGCCTGGTCCATACCGTGCCCGAACGGTGCGCTCGGCGACCTGCTCCGGTTTCATGCGACGAATCGATCGCAGCACCTGCACTTTTTCTTCACGCACGGAGTCGGCATCAAACGCGACGGGCGGTTCCATTGCGGTGAGCGTCAGCAGTTGCAGCAGATGATTGGCAACCATGTCGCGCAGTGCGCCTGACTCTTCGTAGTAACCGGCGCGCGTGCCGACGCCGCCTGATTCAGCGGCAGTGATTTCGACGTAGTCGACGTAATTGCGATTCCAGATCGGCTCGAACATCGAGTTGCCGAAGCGAAACACGAGTATGTTTTGCACCGTATCTTTGCCGAGGTAGTGATCGATGCGATAGACCTGACTCTCTTTGAGTACCTTGGAGATTTCGAGGTTCAGTGCTTTGGCCGATTCGAGATCATGGCCGAAGGGTTTTTCGATGACGATTCGGCTCCAATGGTCGTTTTCCTCTGCCAGCCCTGCACCGCCGAGACCTTTCACGATCACGGGGAAGAGCGATGGCGGAGTGGCGAGGTAGAAGAGACGGTTTTTGCTCGCGCCTTCCGCTACGAGCTCTTCGATACGCGACTGGATGGCGCGATACGTCTGTTCGTCGTCAAGCTCGCCCGCCATGTAGTGAAGACGCTCGGAAAATTTGCGCCAGTGCTCCTCGTCGAGATGCTCGATCTTCTTTGACTTATTGAGAGCATCACGAACGAATGCCTGAAACTCGTCGTTACTCATGGCGCTGCGGCCGATGCCGAGAACCTCCACACCGTCGAGACAGCCCTGGCCCAACAACCGGCACAACGCCGGCATCAGCTTGCGCCGCGTGAGGTCGCCGGTGGCGCCAAAGATCGTGATTACACACGGCTCCGCATGCGGCAAAGCCGGTACTTCAAACTGCACTGGATCTGGTTCTACAACTACTGCTGACATAATTAACTCTCTTGGGTCTTTGTAGGGGCGGCCCTCCGTGGCCGCCCCAGTTTGCGCACGCTGGGGTGGTCACGGAGGACCACCCCTACAATTATTTCTCCTTATGACCGCCGAATTGGAATCGCATGGCGGACAGGATCTTGTTCGCAAAAT
>JAICQI010000268.1 GCA_025937955.1 Pyrinomonadaceae bacterium | reverse complement strand
CGAAGATTGTCCACTGTGGGGAGCATTGGCAGAGAAGAATAGGAAAGTTTGGTAAGTACAGAATATTTGAGGGACAGGCCGCTCGAAAGAACGCCTGATGTGGTCTGCCTTTGTTTCCTCTGACGAAGTGTAATAGATTCTGCCGTGTTCTTCCTGACTCCCATCATGGATTTGGTCATCGACCCTATCGACATCACCGGAGACGTGCCGAAGCAGGCGTATGGCTTCATCACCGGCTATGACACGGAGATTCCGATTGAGCAAATCCGCACCTGCGCAGAGCATTCGTGCCGTTGGCTGTCGCAGATTTCGACCGCGTTCATTCCGTCCCCGATTTCTGCCAGTTCTTTCTTGAGCGCAGCCGACTTGAGTATTGACGCTTCACATTCGACATGTATATTCAGCATCAGTTGGTTCGCGGTTCGTGCCTTCTCTTGACTGGCGGAGCGAACCCGGCCTCGCGCTCTGGTTGCAATCGTAGCCTCTCGTGGGCCGGGTCGCTGAGCTTGGGTAGTAGGCCACTTTCGCACACGCCATGACATTCGAACAACTCATTGAGGAAGGCCGCAAATTGCAGCGTCCTTGCTTATTCTTGCGACCACAGGGCAGCGGGCCGGTTGCTGCCATCTGGCACGAGCGCGATGACGATGAGATTGAGTCCACCGGCCATCATTGCTGGCTCACGGTCGATGCTCGCCACGTTCCCCTATCGCCACCATTAGTCACAGGTTACATCAGCGTGTTCACCGATGAGGAGAAATGTCAGGGCGGGCGAGTTGAGGTAATGCCATCATGGCCGAAGCGAACAGGCACGGAGCTTTACGCGCACACCGCTTCGGTGTTGCCCCCGATTGACGCAGTGTTCGCACGCGGTTCGGAGGCTGTCGGCGAGTGGATACGTTCACACGGTTGGGAGCGCACCGACCGCTACAGCGACAATTTCAAAGACGCAGCCATTGTGCAGGAGTATGAGCGCGTGTGGCAGCAAGAGTTTCCCATCTACCTCGAGTCGGACATTTACGCAGTCCTCGGCGGTTGGCACTTTCCGATGGCGGACGATGACTGGCACGAGTTGCTTGACGATCAGTTGATGGTATTCACCATTCGTGATTCCGAGCCGTGGGTCGAGGCTTGGCGCACACGGACAGGTCAGTTCAGAGTCATTCAGCGAATCACATGAGGACGTGGCTTAACCATGCGCTGCATTTGAAGCTATTGTACTTGTGTTCCAAACTACTGCACCCGCAAGATTTGGAAGAAACTGAGCATTTCCGTCGTTGGCGTCAAGAAAAAGTTGCGAAGATTGTCCAGTGTGGGGAGCCCCGAAATAATAGTAAAAACAAAACCGTCGCAGGTGGCCTCAAGTCGTTGATCTCACCACGTCACATGAATCGTTGAAAAGCGATGGTCACTGGTCATCTCCGTCGTCAGATCAGAATTCCTCAAAATGGTGGTTTTCCGAAGTCGTTCTCGCGTTAATTAGTGGGAAGTGAGTGAACTCACGCTTAGTTTTCGGAGAACATACAAGTTCGCAAGACCGTTGAGTCGATGCCTTCCCGCAAGAGTCCGTTACCGATTTGATCAATCACACAGCAAGAAAGGAGACTGGACATGGCAGAACCTACATTCATTGGCAATTGGAACCTCTTTAGGGGGAGCGTCACCGATGAAGGAAGAGAAGTGAGCGTTAAGAATTCGACCTGCCGGATCGATAATGGCGACGCAGGGTATGTGAAAGTCAAAGTAGCGGGATGGCCAGATTGGCAAGCTACCCTGCGTCTTTCTAACGAATCAGGATACGTGGAGGCGACCGGAAGTTCCGCAAATTGGTTGACAAGAAACTACCTTTTCTTCGTCTTGTCGGAAGACGGCAACATGTTTCATGGCGCGGTGAAGCAAAGTGAGAATGATCCGCCGTTCCCGTGGTGGGGTGTGCGGCAGTAAACATTTCACTGCCGCCTAGCTACTCGGCGGCGGGCGGAGTGAACGTCAACGTTCACTCCGCCTCGAAGCGCTACTTTAAACTGTGGCCCACTTCTATTGAAGAGAGCGATTCCTTAAAGTTTTTTTTCGCCGCCGCAACACCCCAAGTCCCGCAACCGACGTCAGCAGCATGATTACTGAAGCTGGTTAAGAAACTGGTTCAACGGTAAGAGTGGCGTCGTGTAGATCGTATCGCGGATCTGAAGGACCAGCCGAGATAAAACTCTGGGCATAGAACCTCCCTTGATCAATCGAAGTGCAGACAATTACAGACAGAGGAGCTTTAGCGCTCGCCTACAGTTCGGCACTCTCAACCGAGTTGTATCTCGGGCGGAACTTCAGGATTCATCAACGAAGCACCGCCATCTGCGTAAATGACTTGTCCGGTAATCCAGCCGGCGTCTGCTGAACAAAAGAGCCGGACAACATTTCCGATATCCTCCGGAGTTCCGAGCCGTCCCATCGGCGTCCAACCGCGCGCGTGCCAATTACGGATTAGATCCTGAACCTGTTCGGGAAGCGTGTTTAGAACGCTATCCTCCGTCCACCCAGGACTGATTGCATTCACCGTAATCTTTCGTTTCGCCAGTGCGACAGCAAAATACCGGACTAATGACTCCATCGCTGCTTTGGCCGAACCCATCCCTACCCATGGCTGCAATCCGCCCGTACGGCTTCCTTCCGCATACGTCATTGCGAAAATTCTTCCGCCATCGCTCATAAGAGCCGCGGCTTCTCGTGCCGAAATGAGAAACGCTTTCACTTGCGAGTCAAAAGCCGCATCGAGCTGCTCGAGCGTGATGTCCATTGGTGAATGGAAGAAGGTGGGAACTTCCGGGCGCGCATTGCTAACAAATATGTCGAGCTTTCCGAACTCGGACCTAACTTTGCTGAACAGGGCAGCAACCTGGTCCATTTGTAAGATGTCGGCCTGTTGAACGAATCCATCGGAACCGCGCTTGCGGACTTGCGCGAGAGTTTCGCTTGCGGCAGATTCGTTTTGGAAGTAATGAACACAGATCCGCACACCCTGCTCCGCCAACTTCAGGGCAATCCCACGGCCTATGCCACGCGAGCTTCCAGTAATCAAGGCGTGTTTTCCGTTTAGCGTCATCTGAATCTGAATCTCCTTTCGACGGATTACTTTAATCCTGTCAGTTCGCGCCGCCAAGTGTTTGTGAATGGCACTGGTTGGAACAAGTTTTGAGAAGAGATGTCGTTATGCAGCTTGAACAATCTGAAAACTTTGTATAAGGTTCCAGTGCCCACAATTGTCTTGAAAGACCCAACGAAGCTTTTTCTAACAGTCGTTAACCTACCCAGAATAGGAGACCTCATGTCAGAACAAAACAAAGCGTTAGTTCGCCGCTGGTTTGAGGAAGTTTGGAACAAAGGACGCGCCGACGCGATCGATGAGATGTTGGACGAAAATGGCATCGCGCACGGCTTATCTGATGATCCTGTGAATCCCATAAAGGGTCCAAGAGACTTCAGACCGTTTCACACGCAGTTCCGCGAAGCTTTCCCAAACATGACGATCGTAATTGAAGACCTCGTGGCCGAAGGTGATAAAGTCGCTGCGCGTTGTTCGGTGCGTGGTAACCACAAAGGAAATTTCCAGGGAATCGCTGCGTCTCAATCGCCGATCGAATTTACCGGAATGACAATCGTTCGTATCGCCGATGGAAAGATTGTCGAAGCCTGGAATAACTTTGACTTCACGACTTTGAATAAGCAGGTCGGCCTTCTCTAGTTCCGCGCGTTACTTAGTTAACTCAAGTGACCTCGCTTGAGTGGAGCTGGTCTAAAACGTTGAAGGCCTGGTCCTCTGGTCCACTTAACAACTCAAACCGTGGTCATGCGTCATCATTGATCACAACCACACCTCCAAGGGAGCGGTTATGTATTCACCCCCACGTTACGCTCTAATCTACGTTCTTTCGCTAACCCTGTTAATTTTGACCTGCCGATCCGTCCTGGGCCAATCCGATACCGGCAAAGTCGTGGTTACGGTTACTGACGCAAATGGCGCTCTCGTGTCAGGAGCCACGGTAAGGGCCAGAAATCTGACGCGTTTGTTCACTCGTGAGGCGGCCTCTTCAAACCCCGGAGCATACGAAATTCCTACTCTGGCAGTTGGGCGCTACGAGATTTCGGTTACCGCGGATGGATTCAAAACAGTGCGTCAAACCATCTCAGTGCATGTAAATGAGGAGTCGCGAGTTGCTGTCCGACTTGAACCCGGGGAAGCATCCGCAACAGTAATCATCCCAAGTGAAGCAGGACAGGTCCAGTTGACGAGTTCTACCTTGGGAAAGGTTGTTGGCGAGAAACTGATAGTCAATCTCCCGTTGAATGGCAGGAGTTTCTACGATTTGGGATTGCTGCAAACGGGAGTTGTACCGTTGCAACCGGGAAGGACGTTGACACAGGATTCTTACAACGTTAATGGTGCACGCGACACGAACAACAACTATCTACTCGACGGAGTGAGCAACCTTCAACTTGAATACAACAATTTGCAAATCAAACCGGCGATCGACGCTCTTTCTGAGTTCAAAATTCAGACTAACCTGTATTCGGCCGAGTTTGGACGCAGTGCAGGCGCGATCGTAAACGCTGTGACTAAATCAGGGGGCAACGAGTTTCACGGATCGGTATGGGAGTTTTTAAGGAACGATGCACTCGATGCACGCAACTTCTTCTCACCGCAAACGCCTCCGCTCAGGCGCAATCAGTTTGGCGGAACGATCGGCGGTCCATTCGCCATCGCGCCCGTTTTTCGTCAACGGCGTCCAACTTTCTTTTTTGTGTCATATGAAGGAGTGCGTCAGGAGCGCGGAATCACCTCTTCAACAGTGGTTCCAAGCGCTCAGGAAAGAAGGGGGGATCTTAGTCACGTCAAAACTCCCATCATCGATCCACAGAGTGGCCAGCCGTTCATGGGAAATATCATCCCAACTAACCGGATCAGTGCTGCCGCAAAGACTCTGCTGAGCCTTTACCCGCTCCCCAATATCTCAACGGCTTCACGAACATTAAACTTTTCGGCCAGCCCCTCCCAAACAACCGATCAAAATCAATTCCTGGTGAGAATCGATCATGCAGCATCGACTAAGGATACCTTCTTCGGCAGATATGTTTACGACAACTTGATCGATACGGCCCCATTTCAATTCGGGAATGTTCCGGCTCAGTTTCCAGGTTTTTCGCAGGACCAGAAGAACAAAAACCAGAACCTGGCACTCGGTTACACGCGAATAATTTCGTCCACGGACATCAACGATTTTCGGTTCGGGTTCAGTCGGACGAACAACCCAACTGACTTTCTCCCCCTGACTAAACCAAACGACGTCGGCATCAACTTTGGTGTCCCGGATAATGTTGGCCTTACAGACGTCCGTATTGCGGGGTTCTCGGGCATCGGCAACAGCATTTTTGGCCCATCGCAATATGTCTTCAATACTTTTCAATTCCAGGACAACTACACTCGCGTCCAGGGTAACCACACCCTCAAGGTGGGTGGCGAATACCGCAAGCATCAGGAAAACGTGCAACTGCAGTTTGCTGAAAACGGTCAGTTCCTTTTTAACGGAGTGTTTACTGGTGACGCGTTGGCGGATTTTTTATTAGGTCAAGCTTTCTATTTCACTTTTGGTGACTTCAAACGAGACGTGCTGCATCAACGTTGGAGCGCTACAAACTTGTTCGTTCAGGACGATCTGCGTATTACGCAAAGGCTAACGCTTAATCTTGGAGTGCGTTACGAGTATGTATCGCCGATTATTGATGCGTCCGGTCAAACAGCGACGGTGCTGATTCGCAAACCATTCACTCCGGGCGTTCCTCTGAGTGGCGTAGCTGAGACTGTACTCGCCGGAACAAATGGCCTCTGCGATAAATGTACTTATCTTCCGGACCGAAATAATTGGGCTCCGCGTATCGGATTTGCATACGATTTGCTCGGTAACGGAGAGTTGGCGATGCGCGGTGGGTATGGCGTCTTCTTTAATCAGATGGAAAGTAATCTGGCGTTGCAGAATGTTCTGCAGCCGCCTTTTGCTTCGTTTCCATTAATCCTTGATTCCGGCGGCGTTGGGCATGCAAGCCTCAGCAGTCCGACTTGCGGAGGATTCTGCGTGCCACCTGGTGCCGGCTTGGTCCTGGTGACCGACCCGAATCTTGCGACGCCCTACATGCAGCACTTCAATCTCAATCTTCAGTATCAGTTCCTTACAGACTTTGTGTTTGAGCTTGGTTACGTTGGAACTACTGGAACGAAGTTGCTGCAGTTTCGAGATCTAAATCAACCCATCTTTATCCCCGGTTTGGATCAAGCAGGCAATCCTATTTCAACGCCTGCCAATAAAGAGTTGCGACGGCCTTATGCGGGTTACAGCACTATCGCCCAATCCGTAACTAATGGACAGTCGAATTATCACGCGTTACAAACAAATCTGACGAAGCGGTTTAGTCGTGGGAATACGTTTTTGATCAGCTATACGCTTTCAAGATCAATCGATCTCGCTTCACAGTATCACTCCGGGTCGGGCTCCCCGATCGATCCGGCAATAGCTCAGGACGCAAACGACTTTTCTGCCGATCGCGGCCTCTCGTCGTTTGATATGCGACATCGATTCACGCTCAGTGGGGTATTTGAATTGCCTTTCGGTATGGGCAAGAAGTTTCTGGATCGCAAAGGAGTTATTGGTAAATTTGTCGGAGGATGGGCATTGAGTCCGATTCTTGTCCTTTCTAGTGGTGTGCCATTAACAGTGAGAGACTTTACCGATCCGTGTGGTGTCAGTGGCCCGTTCATCACCAGTTGTCGACCGAACTTGCTTCGCAATCCTTCGCTACCCAGTAACAAGCGTTCGGTGAACGCCTGGTTCGACACGGGAGCGTTTAGGCGTCAGTCTTTCGGATCGTTTGGCACAGCCGGTCGAAACATTATTTTTGCGGACGGCGCTCAGAACCTGGATTTAGCGGTGATCAAAAGAACCCACTTTGGAACAGATCGTAGCGGTCTGGACGTTGAGTTTCGTGCGGAGTTCTTCAATCTGCCGAACCATCCGCAGTTTGGTCCACCCGATCTTGACTTCTCGTCGGCAACCTTTGGACAGATTTTCTCCACCGCCCGCGGGGCAACCGAAAGAGTGATACAGTTCGGGCTAAAGCTAGGTTTCTGAGCAACAACAGCAACTGCCAGTGTGAGTGTAGAACGCACCAGAGCCAGCGTCTGTACCCGGCGCTGAGACCGCGGCGCCATTCCGATAGAAACGAATCACTACCGGTTCGTAATTGGCTTCAAACTCAACTCTAATATTTGTGTTGATGAGTCCGCCGGATAGGACTTGCAGATTTTTAACTGAGCGTTTGGAAAAAACCTTAGCGAGGAGCCTCTGAATTTGTTCGAGCGCCATGATCAATGTCCGCCGAGGCTTGAATTTCGAGTGCGATCGATTTCCGTTTCTGGATGGCTACACATCCGCAGTAGGCTTCAAAGTCTTCGTTGTGCCATATGCGTACCAGCAGGTGATCGGTTGCCAGTCGG
>JAICQI010000447.1 GCA_025937955.1 Pyrinomonadaceae bacterium | reverse complement strand
CCGTGACATGAAATTTCACGATAGTTGTCGAGCGGGTTGCGTGAATGATGAGGAAACGTGATCAGATCGACCGCAGTCGCCTCTGACTTGATCTTGATGTTCGGATAGTTGGCCAGCGCGGCAACCAGACCCTTTATTATGGCGAGTCCGGTTGAATCGCCGACGTGAAGAATGCGACGGCGCGAGTGTGCTGCTTCCTGTCCCCAAACAGGCGCGCCATCTTCATTGTGATCGAAAACAACGTGCGCCGTGCGTTCGAGCACTTCATTCAGCAGCGGCGGACCTTCATCGGCAAGAATGCGTGCCGCAGTCGGCGACGTGACGCCCGCGCCCGCCGCCATTATGTCCGCGAACAGCAACGAGGCAGTATCATCAGGGCCGCGTCCGATGATGCCGCCCTGCGCGTAGCGCGTGTTTGATTCGTGTACCTCACGCGCGCGCGTGATGATGGTGATTTGGCGCTCGGGATTTCGAGCCAGACGTAAAGCCGCGGTTGCACCGGCGATGCCGCAACCGATGATTAAGACTTCAGTCTCCATTAATCAGTCTTCTCGTCCGATCTCGAGCATTCGCTCCACCGCACGCAAGGCGCGTTTGCGAATGTCCTCATCGATGAAGATCTCAAACTGCTCTTTCCGCAGCGACTCGAGTGTATCTTCGAGCGTGATCTGATTCATGTGCGGACAACGCACACTGCACAGCCGCAACATCTCTTTATCCGGGTTCGCAGCCGCCACATTGTCGCCCATCGAACACTCGGTCAACAGCAAATAACGCGGCGCGTTGGTTTTCTCGACGTAGCGAATCATCGCAGTCGTGCTACCAGAATAGTCTGAAGCCGCAACCACTTCGGGACTGCACTCCGGATGGGCCAGTATAACCACATCCGGAAACTGTTTCCTGACGTTCTGAATATCTTCAACACTGAACTTTTCGTGAACCTCACAACGCCCCGGCCAACCAATCATCTGGTAATCGAGCTCGTTCGGGAAACGCATCTTCGGCTCGCGCGTCGGGAAGATGATCTGTTTTCCCGTTTCGCGCGCAACGTTGCCGGCGAGATATTCATCGGGTATGAAGATCACCCTGTCAGTGTTTAGCGACTTGACCACCGCCACAGCATTCGACGACGTGCAGCAGATGTCCGACTCAGCTTTCACGTCCGCGTAGGTGTTGATGTAAGTCACGACGGGCACGCCCGGAAACCTTCGCTTCAGCTCACGCACGTCTTCAGCGGTGATGCTGGCGGCGAGCGAACATCCTGCTTTCTCGGACGGTATGAGCACCTTCTTGCTCGGATTGAGAATCTTCGCCGTCTCCGCCATAAACTTCACGCCGCAGAAAACGATGATGTCTTTGTCAGTCTCGGCAGCTTTGCGACTAAGCTCGAGCGAATCGCCGACAAAATCCGGGATCGAATGGAAGAGCGCCGGCTCCATGTAGTTGTGGCCCAGTATGACGGCGTTCTTTTCAACTTTCAGCCGGTTGATTTCAACTGCCAACTCTGCCTTGAGACGCAGCTCAAAATCCGGCACCGTATCTGCCAGCATCCGGCTCAACTTCTCATACATCTCTTCAGTGGTTGTATCAGTAATCATCTTTTCAAACCTTCTCATGCCACATACTTCAGGCTGACATCAAATACAGCCGGCGAATGAGTCAAAGCGCCGACGGAAATGTAGTCGACGCCAGTGCCGGCAACTTCGAGAACGTTATCCAGCGTAACGTTGCCAGACGCCTCGAGTTTTGCCCTGCCTTCACAGATCGTAACCGCCTCGCGCATCGTCGCAGTCGACATATTGTCGAGCAGAATGCGTTCGACGCCGAGCGCAAGTGCCTCGCGTAAATTGTCCAGCGAACGTGTTTCGACTTCAATTTCGAGTCTGGTTTCGGAGGCGCGAACGCGTTGGACGGCTGCGGTGATCGAGCCGGCGAAGTCGATGTGGTTGTCCTTTATTAATACCATGTCAAAAAGGCCGGTGCGGTGGTTCTGCCCGCCGCCGAGTCGAACGGCCAGTTTGTCGGTTGCTCGCATACCGGGCGCGGTCTTGCGTGTGTCGAGAATGACTGCTCGCGTGCCTGAGACAGCGTCAACGAATTTTCTTGTCAACGTCGCAATGCCTGACATGCGACCCAGGAAGTTCAGCGCGGTACGTTCGCCTGTCAGCAACGCGCGGGCTGGACCTTCTAAGTCTGCCAGCACCGTCCCACGAGTAACGTTGGATCCCTCGTCGACTTGCGCGAGAAACTTAACGCGTTGATCCAGCGCCAGCATGACCTTCTTCGCTATCTCTAAACCCGCGACCACGCCATCCTGTTTGGCAACGATCCGGCCACGCAGCGAAGCGTCCGCGGGCACAATGGTGTTGGTTGTGACATCACCTGGTCCGATGTCCTCTTCAAGCGCACGTCTGATGCATTGGGAAATCTCGGCGGGCAGTTCCAGACTCGTTTTCGGGTTCTTGACCAAAGTGTATCTTGCAACACCAGAACGTTTCACGCAAAGGCGGAAAGTATAGTGCTCATTGCAAACTGGCGCCTCGCTGCTATCAAGGCGCCAGCACATGCAATCACTTACCCGAAGGCGTGACGACGATCTCCTATCACGGCACCGGTCTCAGCAGCCACTGCTGATTACCGCCGCCGACGTAATCCCACTGGTGTATTTGGGCGCCGTCGGCAGAGGATACCCCCGCGACGTCGAGCACCTTGCCGCTGTGGCGCGCTACGATCTTAAAGTACCCGCCGCCGACGTCGATGATCTGCCATTGCTGCGCAGCCGTGCCGTTCTCGTCGAACTGCCACACAGGTGTGCCGTTATCGAGTCCAGCCCCTTGCACGTCGAGCACCTTGCCGCTATGTCGCGCGACGATTTTGAAGTACCCGCCGCCGACATGGATCACTTGCCACTGTTGATTAGCACCACCGTGGCAACCATACTGTTTGACCAGTCCGCCGGCGTCCATCGATTCAAATTCGACGTCCAGACACTTACCCGAATGCCTGGCCACGATCTCGTAGTAGGCTGAACAGGTTATTGTTTTAGGGCTGAAGCCGAGCTCTGTTGTGCTTGATTCGAATTTCACCCTGAGTGTGTGCGGCAATCCATCCTTAAATTGCCATGGAGTTGGTATCGCGAACCCGTGTCTGCCGTTGTCCCCCAGATAGGCGCCCACGTCGCTTCTCAGATCGCTAGCTGAAACAGTGGTGACAAGGCTGTTGCCATCATAGATTCTTACCTCTATGGAAGTATTCAGCCTGTTGCGATCCGCAGCCCAACCAACAATCGAGTTACAGTCCGCAACGTCTATGAATCCTTCATAGACGGGATCAGAAGGATTGCAAGTGATCGATCGTGGACTGCTGCTGAGTTGCTGTTTGAGCCCGCCGTACTTGATCGTTATCGAATGCGCCTGCCCGTTGCGAAGGCTGGCGGGCAGAATGAATGTGAATGCGTGTTGACCATTTCCGATCCCCGCATTTTGTAAGTCTTGCCGGAACTGGTTTGCGCGTACAGTGGCAATCTTTTGAGTGCCATCGTAGATATCCACCGAGATCGGCGTATTGGGTTGACTGGCGTCCCAAGCCCAGCCTCCCAGCGACGTGCAATCGATACGCTCAAAGGTGCCCTGATAGGTGGGTGCTCTTCCGGCTTTTATGGCCTCACCGATGGCCTTGTGCTTGTCGCGCACGTTCTGGGGAAAGCTGATCGATCCGATTGCATTCTCGCTTGGCAGATCGGGCCATAAGAACACGCCGACCAGGATGGCCTCCGGATCCCGACTCGCAAATGTGTACCACTCTTGTGCGATCGTATCCATGTCCGCTGCGGTTGGAGCAACCGGCAAGTGAGGCGGGCCGTAGAATCCATCTAAAGCGTACACCATGCGCTGATGGGGCTGTTTTTTGGATTTCATCCTTTCGACACTTTTCGTGATTGAGTCGGATGCATCATCGAGATCAGGGTGCACATAGTACTTAACCACTCCAACCCAATCCGCATTGGACGCAACCTGATAGTCTGGTTTAAAGACAGCTACACCGGCTTCAGCCACCATAGTTGGAATTTGACAGTAATCCCGCTTCACAAGAGCGACTGCCGCTTCCACCTCTTGTATCGGTATGTTCCTAAGGGCCGGCTCTGTGATTACTGAAAAAGCGAGCACGTAGTTGCCATTCAAGAAGGCACTGTTCATCGTTCGCCATTGATCCCAACGAGTGGTGTAGCTGGTTTCCGCACTCGTACAGAGGTGGTAATCCGGGCCGGAAGCACCGGGAGCTCGCGGGCACCACAACACCTGTCCTAAATCGATGATCGCCCGCATACTCTTACTATTTACCAGGGTCAACACGCTGGACATTGATTGGTTGTATACCCCGTCAATGAAAGTGAAATCGGTGTACGAGCTAACGCTGGTTAAATCAGAGTTGGTCACGGCTCCGATGTAGCCAAAATGTTTGAGGGGTTGCGGTGACGGCGGTAACGAATCGTTGTTGAAGATAGTACCGACGCCCTGACTGTCAGCCAGCGTGACATTAACCGGATTCGAGAGATTGACGAAGAAGTTTTCATTTGCTTCGAGTGCTGTGTCACCCACGACCGGTATCGTGATCGTCCGGCTGGTTTGTCCGACGGCGAAAGTGAGTGTGCCACTGGCGCCAACGTAATCGATGGGACTACAGGCCGTGCCGTTCGCGGTCGCATAGTTGACACTGATCGTCTTCTCACTCACGCTCGAGAGCGTCACAGTGAACACCGCCGACGTAGTCCCACTGTTGCCTTCATTCACCGTAACGTCGCTGATCGAAATCGTTGGTGGGGGATCGTTGTCGAGGATAGTACCGATGCCCTGACTGTCAGCTAGCGTGGCATTAACAGGGTTTGAGAGATTGACGAAGAAGGTTTCATCTGGTTCGTCTATTGTGTCGTCCATCGTCGGTATCGAGATCTGCCGACTGGTTTGTCCAGGGTTGAAAGTGAGTGGGCCACTGGCGGCAACATAATCGCTGGGACTGCTGGCCGTGCCGTTCGCAGTCGCATAGTTAACACTGATCGTCTGCGTACTCGCACTCGAGAGCGTCACATTGAACACCACTGGGTTACCTTCAATCGCCGTAGCGTCGTTGATCGAAATAGCCGGTAGTGAATCGTCGTTGATGATAGTACCGAGGCCCTGACCATCAGCTATCTTGACATTACGAGGCTCCGAGAGATTGACGAAGAATGTTTCATTTGCTTCGACTGCTGTGTCACCCAGGACATTTATCGATAACGATATGCTGGTTTGTCCAGGATCAAAATTGACTGTGCCACCACTGAGGGCAATGTAATCGCTTCCACCGCTGGCCGT
>JAICQI010000326.1 GCA_025937955.1 Pyrinomonadaceae bacterium | reverse complement strand
GGCCGAAGATGATCACGCCGCCGGGTTGAATCTCTTTGACCAGCGCGCGCGTTTCAGCGTCGAGCTCGGTGCCCGGAAGACCGATGAATAAGAACTGTCCGATTTGTTGTTCGAGGGGGAGCGCGTAAAGATTTTCTGCAAGCATCTGCTGCGAAGTGTATCGTAGTTTCGCCTCTCTATCCACAGATCACACAGATTGATTATAAAATCTGTGTGCTTCGTCAATCACTCTATGACGGCTTGGGATCTTAAGGGGTTGAAACTAAAAACACATCCCAAGCCCAACGACCCATCTGCGTGCCCTGTAAGTCTGTGACCTTCGCTCGATAACGAAACTGATTGCCAAACTCATCCGTTTTTTTAGAGATCTTGTAGTCAAGTTCAATCGAAGATAAACCAAGAACATTGAGAGGTTTCAACTCCGATGTTTCTGATATGCCATTGTGGTTAACGTCCTGCCATAAACGGAGAGATGCAAAAACAGAGTCAAGACTCGTGATTTTGCCATCATCATTTCCCCCGTTAACGGTTTTATCGTATTCGGCGAGTGCAAGGAATCCATTCTTCTCTTGTCCTTGTGGTGGAGAAGGTTGAGGGCTAAAGTTCCCAAACAGTTCCGTTCCGTTGTCGATTGTGCCGTTACCATTTCGGTCCAAGGCTAGCCATGCATCGTCAGAACTTGGCGAGGTCCATGCGAACCGTCTGGATGTTCCGTTACCAGCAAGGTCAAAAGCAACTCCGTTTTCTGCGCTGCTGAGATTAAACCCGTTGCCGTTTACGTCAACTAGAATCGGGCTGTTTCTGGGAGCACAACAACCACTAACCACGCAAACATTTGATCAATTTCTACGGTAACGTTCCCAATGTTCGCGTTCCAAAAATTTCTATATGGGTTCGGAAGCGTCCAAAAATAAGGGGGATTACTACAACTTTGAGAACTAACTGATCTCGCATTGTCAGCCACTAGCACAAATGCCCACAAGACCAATAGCAAGCATTAGATCACGACATGTGTTCTTCGAGGCATGGTTGGCTTTCTAATTGGCTGACTTTTGAATTAGGTTCCGTACTCTTTGGAGAATATCGTCCTCGGTAACGCCGGTGAGACTGGCAAACTGATGAAGCTCGTCGAGCGGAATGGCGCCATTCGGTGTCAACCGATACCCAGTCAATATTGATATGTCTTCTTTACTGTGTATTGAAGTTAAAAAGAGCAGGTAGCGCCCGCCAATTTGGGGCATGTTCAGACCTGCAATGCGATATAGAATTCTGTGCCCGTTAGGGTATTTGACATGTCCACCAACTCTATCGATTGTCAAAACTGAACCCTGCTCCACCCCCTGGATCTTGGATTTAAGTACCTCCTCAACAGTAAGGGTGAATTCCGAGAACACATTCAGCTTGCTTTCAGAAAGAAGTGCTTGTGCGGTTCCAATAGTTCCAACCACAACTATTTCACTCTCCGCGACAGGGAGCGCCGGTAAAGTGGAATGTGGTTCAAGGAACAATGCTGCTTCGTCCGCTCCTGGTTCGCCGCGACTGTCAACTAACTCGTTGTCGTTATAACGCTTTAGCTTAGCTTTTCGCTTTGCATTCTTCTCAGGGTCGGGTAAATCCTGTTTGTCATCGTAGTCCGCCGTCGGAAAACGTTCTTTGATTTTCTTGTAGTCCTCGCGGTTGTTTTGGCTGGCGGTTACTGTTGCTGTTGGTATTGGCGTTGAATGACGAATTGCGGAGAAAATTATTGTTCCCGCCACGAGCACCAACAAGAAGTAGGTGAGCTTCTGCATGATTGAGTTCTAACCTCCTATGAACACTATGAGTCAATAGGGAGGAGAAGGGGGATTGACTTAGTGAAGGCTGCCTAGCGTAGTCGATAAGTGGCCTTATACTTCTGCGGATTCCTTCAATCAATGGCAAATGCTATATAAGGCTGTACAAGGCTCAGGCAGTCTGTGAAGCGCTGGTGCTGACGTGAATGATTCAGAAGCGCGAAGGCGCGTTCACGGTTGAACGCGCCTCGTGTTTTCAGTCTCTAAAAGTAGTAGCCTCGAAGTGCACCCTCAAACTTTCCCTTCCTGAGACAGCACCTCTTGAAACCGACGTCCTGAATTGCACGGACACAGGTCGTTCCTACCGAGTTTTTCGACTAATTCTTTCTCAACATGGACCATTCTCAAACCGCGTCTGACTCTGGTCTCGGAGGGATAGCCTCGGCGGCGCTTACTGGAAGGTTCAAAAGCAGTGGTAATCCTCGTTGTTAAATTTCTTTGCCATGACGTTGTCCTCCTGGTTCAATTAAATTCGCCAGTTACTATACCAAACGTCCGTATCACGCGCGGTCATCAATTCTCCGCTCCACCGTGAAATTTCGTGCCAAAGTTCGTGGACATTCCGATGTTCGTCTGGTATTGTGCGGCCACTTCAGCTGGATCCGGTGTCGAAAGGGTGGCATGCCCAGGCAGCTCTTTCGAGCCTGTTTAGACTCTTCGCTTTAACTGCATTTGCTATTCGAAATGGTGGTTCGCCGCCAACAATCTCGCGTTTTACAGTAGACGTCTCGGATGGTGAATTGAGGCCAATTGAGGCTCTCAGTTTTCCGCGTTGATTAACCGAGTCAGTTATCCCAGCAACCGGAGCATCAAACATGACCCCTGCAGCAAGCATAGGCCTGGCGCCGATCGCCACCAAATTTTCAGGACTAGAACGCCTTGACCTGACCACAGCGACTCCCGAACCGACGGCACATCTACGATTCGGTGAAACCGTAAACGCTGCCTTCGATCCACAAAACAAGAGTTGGTGCATACAACCGGGTGGCAGCGTCCAGTTCAACCTGTATTTACCTGTTCTGCAAGGCGTGACTCTTATCCTGCAGCCAAATCTGAGCGCGGTTAGTCAGGTTCCGCAGTACTCCGTCACAGCACAAGTCAATTCGCAAAAATTTTCTCTGGAGTTCGATCCGCACAGCGACCCGCGCTCGCTGGTCCAATCATGGTATCTCTCGTCCGCCATGCTTAGCGCCGGAGACAATCTGATTACGCTCTCACTCGACGGACCGGCCCCACTTTATCTTCAGGCCGCTTACGTGATGGCCTTCGATATGCAGCCGCAGCGACAGAGTGAATGGTGCTGGGCAGCGGTGACTGCAAGTTTGTCAGACTTTCTAACGCCGGCAAGTCCGATGACGCAATGTCAGGTAGCTAACAAATTTCTAAAACAGAGTAGTCCACCGATCGATTGTTGTCAGAACCCGGATGCACCGGCATGTAATCAGACAAACAGTCTCTCCAATGTCCTTCAAGCCATAGGCTGGCTGGGTTGTTATCATCCATTTCACTTACCGCCCGATGTCATCCGGAATCTCATAAACAGAGGGAAGCCCCTGCCCATATTGATAAACTGGCGCGACAGCAATGGACAGTTTAGTGGCGGGCATTTCATCGTGATCACAGGCGTTGGGCCTGACCATCCGGATGGGCACGGCGATACGATGATTGCCGTCGAAGATCCGCTCAACGGTCCCAGCTTTCTTCCGTACAACGTCCTTACCAAGACTTATAAAGGCGACGGATTTTGGATGTATTCATATGTCCTTGACTAAGGAGCGACAAGCAAATGGGAATCCTGGCCACAACAACAGATACTGATTCGCTGAAAGCGCTTAAGGAAGGTGTCGACACACTTAGGAGTCACCCGCAGTTTGAAGTCGTCGCGCAAATGATCCAGTCGGCACACGACACTCCAGACGCTGCCTTGCCGCACACCATTTACAGCGTAGACCTTCAAGACCTGGCGAGTGGGAACGGACTCGCGGCGCTGCAGCTCGTCGGCCGTAGCTATTTTGCTAAGTCAGCGGACGGCACCCACTTCGCGATAGAAGTGCATCAGGACAAAAAGACAGCCAAACATAAACTAGGGGGAGTGGCTCGAGGGAACATAGTTGATGGAGTGCAGCAGATACTGAACGATCCGTCATTGCAGGAGAAACTCAGCGGCGCCGATTTTACCCTCTCGACATTGAGAATCAATGCTCTGGGAATACACGCGCTCTGGTTTCACGCAGATAAACCAGTCACCGACATAATTATCGGCGTCCCGTTGACGCCGCCTTACCTCGAGCCCTGGCCCAGGACCTACAACCGTGAGGAATTTGAAACGGCAGTTAAAGATGCTGCGAAACAAAAGCTCGATGTAAATCACGCGGCATTCGTCTGATTGTTACACATGCAGCTGCTCGGATTTAGCGGCTTGCTCAACCCAAAGGAGAAACGACAATGACTTGGACAATTCCCCTCGTAATGAGCAACTTGAACAACGATCCCCCAAATCAGTACGGCCTCGTAGGGGTTGTGACTCTCAATCCGCCATCTGGGTCGAACCCTTACACTGGCACCGTGGTCTTCACTAAGCCGGCAAATGCATTCGCCAATCAGCAGTTTAATCTCCAGAACATTCAGTATCCGAGTACCAACCCGGCTTATCAAAATCAGCTTTATTTCGAAATAGGTCCGGAGACGAACGGAACAACAACTCCGGTTCAGTTGGCCCAGCAGTTCGGTAGCAATGGCGGGTATAACCCTAACGGCAACAACCCTCCCGTGAATACACAAGGCCAACCTCCCGTGTTTTCGTTCCACGCACCGTGGGACGGACAGTCGAGTGTGATTGTGAATGGGCAGGCTCGGCTTCCTCGTCGATTGTTGGCCGCTCTAGCGCCAGGCAATTCTGGCAATTCTGGCTGGCAGCAGATTCTATTCGATGCCGGCGGCGGGAACAGCGGCGCCAGTGGGAATCTGACCATCTCCAGTCAAAATACGACACACGACAGCACCATGCTTTATCTTCCTGCCGCCAATACACCAACCGGTAAAGGATACGTTACCTTTCAGCTCAATCTGACTCCGGTAACAGGTGTAGTGATCATCTTGAACATGCAGAGCCTGGCGGCGTCTCCACAGATAAGCGTGTTAGCATCGACTAGTCCGAGTGGGCCTCAGGCCTCGATTGGCAATTTCTTTCCGGCCGTGGGTCAGTACAGTACCCAGGCGTTCTTCATACCAAGCACATATCTACAGACAGGGAACAACTTGATTACTGTAGAGAATTCCGGGGTGGCGAACGTGTATTTCCAGAAGGCAACTTTTGCCTGGTAGCAAATGGCGAGATCACACTTCGACTCTTATTTTAAAAGGAGAACCAGACATGGATACGAATGCACCAGACGAAAAAGGCCCAGCGGGCCTCGACGATGATGATGACGATGGTGATGATACTGGCGGCGGAGATGAGGATGCGAGTTGGACGTCCGGAGGTGGAAATTAGTTTGCGAATAATCTCGCTGCTGATGTTTGTTGTGCTGGTGGCGGGCTCTGTTACTGCTCAAGAGCCCGCCCTCATACCACGCACCGGACAGTCGGATGACAAGACGCTATCGGTTGGTCGCGAAGTGGAACGACCTTTAGCAGGCGGCGAGACACATAGCTTCAATCTAAACCTTTCTCAGGGACAGTTTGTGGAAGTGCGCGTCGATCAGCGCGGGATTGATGTTTTGCTACGACTCTACTCGCCGGAGAACAAAAGAATCGCGGAGATAGATAGTCCTAATAGCTCACAAGGACGCGAAATCGTCTTCGGCCTGGCAGATCGTGATGGCAGTTACCGGCTGGACGTGACTTCGTTATCAAAAGAGGTTCCTGCCGGTCGATATGCGTTAGAAGTGGCAACTTTGCGGCCTGCTAATGCCCAGGATAAGCAACGCCTGGAGGCACAAAGCGGATACATAGAAGCGCAACAGTTCCGTGCTCAACAAAACGCGGCGGCTCAGCGCGATGCAATTCAAAAACTCGAGAATGCGCTGCCATTGTGGCGAGCGACTGGCGAGAAGCTCCGGGAGGCCCATTCGCTTTCCCTCATCGCTTCCACGCAGCGACGCCTGGGCCAATCGAATACTGCCCTCGATTATTGGAACCAGACGCTTCAGTTGGTACGCTCGTTAGGTGACAAACGCGAAGAAGCCACGACGCTCAACAACATCGCGATTGTACTTGGCGAAACGGGTGATCCAGGAAAAGCAGTAGCGCATTATCTTCAGGTGCTCGCACTCTGGCGTGAGATCGGCGATCGCTACGCTGAGGCAAGAGTGCAAAACAATCTCGGCCTGGCTTATAACGCTCAAGGCGAACCTCGCAAGTCGCTTGAACATTTGAATCAGTCACTCGTGGTTTGGAATCGAGTAGGTAATGTCAAGCAAGCGGCCGTAACGACCCACAACATTGGCGGCGTTTACGAAGTGCTTGCGGATATGCAGCAGGCCCTTGACCATTATCAGAAAGCACTAAGCAGCTTTCGCTCACTCAACGACTCGACGAATCAAGCGATTGAATTCAACAGTATCGGCGCCATCCACATTGCGCTGGGAGAGCCACAAAAAGCTCTCGATTATTATGATCAGGCTCTCAAATTATGGCGTGTGATAGGGAATCGACAGCAAGAGGCGGTTACGGTAACGAGTATCGGACTTGCCTATGCAAAACTGGGCCAGGGCGCAAAGGCCCTTGAGCTTTACGACGCTGCACTCAAGATCCAACGAGACGTCCGCGACCGACGCTGGGAAGCATTCACCCTGGAAAAGCTCGGTGATCTCTACGCCTCTCAGTCCGAACTTGAAAAGGCATCGGCCAGCTACGAGC
>JAICQI010000452.1 GCA_025937955.1 Pyrinomonadaceae bacterium | reverse complement strand
GTGGCGATGACGTGGTTCTCGTCAACATTCGGCCCTGTTCCCTGCAGCGCTTTGACGATCGCGACTGCCATGCGCGAAGTGAGATAAGGATCTTCGCCGTACGTCTCTTCAGTGCGGCCCCAGCGCGCATCACGTGCTAAATCCAAATTTGGTCCAAGCACCTGATGGCTGCCACGCGCGCGTGTTTCGAGTGCTCCGGCAGTAAAGACTTTGGTGATGAACTCCGGATCCCAGGTTGTCGCAAGTGCGATCGGCTGCGGAAAACTCGTACTGCCCTCGGCCATGTGTCCGTGCAATATCTCGTCATGAAGAATCGCGGGAATACCGAGTCGCGTGTTTTCGATCAGCCACTTCTGAACGGCGTTGGCAAACGTTGCGCCCTCGCGCGGATCCTTGCGCTCTCGTTGACGCGCGATTTGGCCGATGCCGTGTTTCATGACCTCCGCGGCTTTGGTTGGATCGAAGTCACCACGATCGGTAGCGAAATTTGTTTGCGGATTGACCTGCGGCCGGGTGCCCCAGAGACAAGTCAACTGCGCGACCTTTTCTTCGAGCGTCATTCGGGAAAGCAAATCGGCGACGCGCCGTTCAACCGGAAGACGCGGATTCTTGTAATCCGGACGATTATCCTGTGAATTCATGTGTGCAACTGGAATACAGAATGCCGAGACGATGAGCGTAACGCAGACACTCTCTCCAAGAGTTCTCTTTTTCCTCAAGTAATTGTCCCTCTCTTGAGCGCTAATGGTGCAACTGTAGGTTGCATCTTGAAGGTTAACCGACCCAATCGTTGAAATTGCCCGAAAACATGCGCCGGACATCGCGCGAGATCTCTTCAGATGTAACGGCGCGGCCGCTGTCGAGTAGTCGCGCGTATGAATCGTAGAGTGCGTCGGCGATCTCTTTGCGCGCGTGACGCCACTTGTAGATCAGTTGTTCGAGCACGCGCGCATCCGAGTGTTGTGGGATAAAACTCGGGCCGAGCAGCTCGAAACGTTCGCGCGTGATCTCCGACACGATCGAGGGGTTGTTAAGAAACCACCAACAACCAAACGGCATCAGATTCTTAAACTTCCTTGCGGCCACACATAGCTCATGCTGGTTCTCTCGCGAAAGAAACGTCGCCAAAAACTTCACGTCGTGAAACTCCGCGCACAGCCTTTCCAATGCAGACACATCCGCACGACCCATGCCGTCACCCGCGTCTCGAAGCTTCAGATTTACTTGTCGACGCACGCCAATCATCAGCGTAAGCGGAAGTCCGTGATCTTTCGCGGCAGGCAATACCACTTCGCGTAGCAAGCGGTCGCGCGTGTCATCACTCGGAAACTGAAACTCGGCCGGCAACGAAACTGCCAGGTAAACCGGATCCATTCGCTGAATCCACTCATCGAGGAAACGTCGTAGGGAAAGCACGTCTGCGCCACGCTGGCCATCGTTCAATAAACTATCCAACCGCAACGACGACCTGAAGCGCCGATCCAAATCGATGTCATCTTTCCAGATCTGCACTTCCGCTTTGTCCAGCGGATCGTTCGTCATCACAACATCACTCACGAGGGCAAGATCGAAAACCTGATCGATGTGTTCCCGTAGCGTTCTGGAGTTAAAGAACGCGCGCGCCTCTGTTAAATCGGGAGCGCGCGTATCGAGACCAAAAGCGTCCAGCACTGAGATCACTCCGCGCGCGGCTTCGGACACAGGCGAGTTCTCGACAAACAATGTCTGCCACACGAGATCCGCCTGTTCAGTTTTGCTCATCCGCCAAAAGCGCTCGTACGCGATATTCGCGGAGCGAGATGTCTCGGCCACGAGGTAGTGATAAGTCAGCAGCTCATCGATGCCCGACAAACACAGGTGCTGGAAAGCAGGCGGAAAGATGTGCGTGTGAACGTCGGTCACGTAGGTTGAATTGACGATGAGTTGAACTTGAGCGCGAAGCTCTTCTGCATCGCGCAGCAGTTCGGTTGACGTGATGTGATTCTCAGTAGAAGTGACCATTTGTATTAGTACGGAATCTTCGGCGCTCTCGCGTCCCTCGGATCGGCCCAACGATCGTTCGGAATCACCGGCGTCCAGCCAGGCCGCAGCGGATCGCGATCGTAAGCATACGAGCCCAGACGGCGATACAGATCACGATACGCGCCGACCTTGTCGTGATCGAGCTTAACTCCGAGACCAGGCCCGGATGGTACCGCAATCGCGCCCTGTTCGTACTTCAGTTTGCCGCCTTCGATGATGTCGTCAGTTAAATGATGGTAATGCGCATCCGCCGCAAACGATAGATTCGGGATCACAGCGCCGAGGTGCAACATCGTGGCGAGCTGAATCCCGAGCTCACCGGAAGAATGTACGGCGACGTCAAGCTGAAACGTTTCACATACAGCGGCCGCTTTGATACAAGCACGAATGCCACCCCAGAACGTCGTATCGAGTAACACCACGTCAACCGCCTGATTTAAAACATTGGCCGCGAGCTGTTCGAAATTTATCACGACTGTATTTGTCGCGAGCGGCATGCGCACCTTCTCACGAACGTGGCGCATGCCGTTCAAGCCAAACACAGGATCTTCAAGATAATCGTTCCGGATGTTTCTGATCTCGTGCCCAAACCAGATTGCCGTTTCGGTTGACCAGACGACATTCGGATCAAACCGGAAACGATCGCCCTCGAGCGCTGCGGCGAGGGCCTGATAGCATTCGAGCTCATATTTCGGCGGAAATACTCCACCTTTCAACTTGTGAGACGTGAAACCGTAACTCTCTTTGAGCGATTGCGCCGACTCGACGAGTTGCTCGATCGTTCTCACTTCGCCTTTGCCAGTCTGCGGATTCGGGTAACGGAAAAACAAGTACGAAGCGAATGGCACGCGCTCGCGCAAACGTCCGCCCAGGATCTCGGAAACAGACACACCCCACTTCTGTCCCAGTACATCGAGACATGCAAACTCGATCGCCGCCAACATCAGCATGCGATTGTTGTAGAGCGACGCTGTCGGATTCGAGATGAGAAATCTCAGCTCTTCAAGGCGCGCCGGATCGTGTCCAACGAGGTACGTCTTGAGCGCGCGAAACGCCGCCTCCGCCGACTCGCCGCCACCGCCCATCTCACCAAGACCAACCAGACCTTCGTCTGTCTCCACTTCCACAATCGTCCTTACGAAGCGCCCCCAATGACAGCCGTTTGCATGACGCAGCGGCGCCTCAATCGGAACAGTCACCGTCGTAGCCCTAATATCCGTGATTTTCATCCGCGTAAATCTGTGGCTACCATTCCAGAGCCTTCGCCTTGTATTCAGCTAACGGCTTTGCAGGTTTTTCTACACCAACCGGCAGCGGCCGCTTCGCAAAAGTCTGAAAGTAAAGCAAACACGCGTCACGCCACCAAACCGCATCACGTTCTTGTATCGCTAACTTCCTGCTAACCGCCTCATGTCGCTCCCGATCGATCGCGCCCGACAATGACGCCCACGTGGCTCGAGTCGCCCGCACCCAATCAACACCGCTTTGATAGTGCAAAGCGAGCTCATCCCAAAGCGTACGGCCCGACTTCATCTTGTGGTCCCATCGTACATGATGAAACCATAGCAGCAACTCTTCCGGACATGTTCGCACGTCCGCGAATCGCTGAGCCACCGGGCGATGATACTGGCTAACAGTGTTGCTGCCAGTCTTTGTTCGATCAAAACCGATCCCGAATGCATCCGCCTTGTGATAATAGACCGGGTTCCAATCGTCGCGCTTCTCCGTGTCCCACCACGGCGCCGGCCCGTAATGATGCCCGCCCCAAAACAGATGATGCAGCCCGAGCGGCGTCATGTAATTCACGACCGCCTCGTGCGACTCCATCATCAACCGCACAATCGTCGCAACCGCTCGAGAGTCGTGCGTCAGCGTCATATGCGTCCATTCGGTCGCGATTTGTTTTGACGAGAGATCAGGGTTCCACGCCAGCCGTCCAAACGCATACCAGTTTGCCTGTGACAGGTGATGGCCGGTCCAATTTTGATCGGTCCCTGTATTCGCAACTCCAGCGATCCCGGTCAAACGCCGGCGAGACAGCGTTCCATCCACCACCTTCGTCACAGTCGAGCCACGACCGGCGGCAAACGTATCAGCATCGAGAAACTCGCGCCACATCGATCCGAGAAAAACAAAGTGATTCGAAAATCCGAGATACTCCTGAGTGATTTGCAACTCAGGCATCAACGGCGTGCGCGGCATGGCGCCAAAGAGCGGATGAAACGGTTCGCGCGGTTGAAAGTCGATTGGACCATTCTTTACTTGCAGCAACACGTTGGGCGCGAACTTGCCGTCGAATGGTTGAAGGTTTTCGTAAGCCGCGCCGGCACGGTCGTAGCCGGGCTTCATGTCGTAAACAAACGCACGCCACATCACGATGCCTTGGTGCGGCGCGACTGCCGTGGCCAGCATGTTGGCGCCATCGGCGTGCGTGCGATTGTAAGTTCTTGGACCAGGCTGTCCTTCGCTGTTTGCCTTGACGATGAAGCCGCCGAAATCCGGAATCGATTTGTAGATCTCGTCCGCCTTCTGCTTCCACCAGCTAATGACAGACGGGTCGAGCGGATCCGCAGTCGGCAAATTACTCAACTCCATCGGCGCTGAAAACCGCGCCGAGAGATAGACGCGAATTCCATAAGGCCGGAAGACATTTGCAATCGCCGCAACCTTCTCGATGTATTCCGCAGTCAGGATGCGTGCATTGGCGTTGACGTTATTCAGCACCGTACCGTTAACGCCAATCGAAGCGTTTGCTCTCGCATAGTCGCTGAGACGTTGATCGATTTTGTTCGGCAGTTCGTCCCAATTCCAAAGCGACTTTCCGGCGTAGCCTCTCTCGATGCTGCGGTCGAGATTGTCCCAGTGGTTAAGGATGCGCAGCTTCAAGCGCGGTTTTTCATCGATTTGCAAACGGTCGATTGGTTGATCGGTTTGCAGTAAACGTAAAAAGTGAAAAGTGCCGTAGAGCGCGCCGGTGCCGGTGGTCGATGCAATCACGATCACGTCTCGACCGCTATCTTTAACGGTGCGAATACGAAAACCGTCTGGTCCAAGGTTCTTCAGCTCAGTTTCCCAACGCAGTCTGCGAATTAGTGCTGACGACTCTGGCACACCCACGACCACCGAAGCATCATCGCGATCTCCGACGACAACCGTCGTTCCCAGCAATCCAGTGCAACCAGCACTCAGCTCGCGTCGAATCATATCGAACGTCGCACTGTTTCCATGAACTGAAATTGACTTGATCAGCCGTCGATACTGCTGCACCGCCGGCGTTTTAAGTTGGT
>JAICQI010000303.1 GCA_025937955.1 Pyrinomonadaceae bacterium | reverse complement strand
GAATGCGGTTGTTATGAAAGTAACAGATCGCGGAAACTCGCAGAAATTATCCAAAATTAAAGATCTTGAGAATGGCGAAAGTGTCGGAGTTGGCATTCCCGGCATGCGCCAACGATTGATACAACTCGGCGGAACGTTGAGAGTGGAGTCTGATTCATCAGGCACTACAGTGACGGCAACCGTCCCAATCAAGGACAGGTAACCGATGATACGCATTTTATTAGCAGATGATCACGACCTGATGCGCCGGGGAATCCGCGACTTGCTTGAAGAAGACTCTTCGTTTGAGGTTTGTGGAGAGGCAGGCAATGGCCAGGAGGCAGTGGAGCTTGCGCTGCGCCTGAAACCGGACATTGCCGTCCTCGATCTCACCATGCCGGGAAAGAACGGGTTAGAAACTATTCGACAGTTGCGTCGGGAACTTCCGCAAACGGAACTGTTAATATTTTCAATGCACGACTCACAGGAACTGATTCGAGAGGTTTTTGCTGCCGGGGCGCGAGGATACGTCTTGAAGTCAGATGCCGCGCGGCACCTGGTCGAAGCGCTTCACTCGTTGTCGCAGCACAAGCCGTTCTTTACTTCTCGGATTTCGGAAGCAATCCTCAGCTCGCTGGTTTCACCGCCGGTTGAAGTGGAGCCGGCTCCGGCCGATCCTCTCAGTTCTCGCGAGCGGGAGGTGCTTCAACTATTAGCGGTGAACAAAAGCAATAAGGAAGTGGCGACCCAACTCGGAATTAGCGTGCGGACTGTCGAAACACACCGCCGCTCAATCATGCTAAAGCTAAACGCAAACTCGATAGTCGAGTTGGTCCATTACGCGATTCGTAGCGGATTGGTTGGGTCGTTTTAGCCCGCCCGAACGGCAAGCCACGACACGCTAGCACTACAACAACCTTAGTCATGCCACCGGCCTTGAGGCAGCACCTACCATGGAATACTTAGCCGAAAAATACCAAATCAACGTGATTCACAGCAGGCTGCAAAGTCACTATTGTGTTACCTGCGGACAAGGGGTGGGTTGGGGTTAATTGGAGAGCGGAGGCGGTCCATGATCCAATTAGCCGCAACCCGAAGTAGTCTAAGCAATCATCCCAAATTAATGATCTCGTAGAACCAACCAACTTAAGATCCCTGGAGCAAGCGATCAATATCAAGCGCTGAGTATTGCAACGGAGAATTCTTCAAACCTGAAGATTGGCTTTTCAAGGGCGCCAGGCACGGGAAAACTTGCAGATCGAGCCCGCAGTGAGTTTCACATCACGATGGTTACGAGCGGAATAATGAGAGTTGTGACAGTGCCAATCAAGGACGAGCAGACCGTTCTGGTTCGAGGAGTGGTTGTCGGGCAAGACATCCCCGAGTTCCGACTCGCGGAAGCAGAGCGTGCTCGTTTGCTTGCGGGCGAACAAAAGTTGCGCGCGCTGGCCGAAGAAGCCAATCGGCTCAAAGACGAGTTTCTTGCTGTTATTTCACACGAACTCCGTACTCCCGTAAACGCCATCGTTGGATGGACTACTATGTTGCGCAGTGGCAAGGCGGATCAGCAGTTGTTCGACAAGGGCCTGGAAGTCATCCAGCGGAATGCACTCTTGCAGAGTAAAATGATCGAAGAACTCCTGGACGTTTCACGCATTGTCGCGGGGAAGATAATTCTCGATAACCAACTTCTTGAAATGGCGTCGACCATCGATGACGCAGTAAGCAGTATCCGACCGGTTGCGGACGCCAAACACATTACTATCTTTACGGATATTCACCCTGACGTAGGACGGTTGATCGGTGATGCGAATCGCTTGCAACAGGTCGTTGGTAATCTGCTTTCAAACTCCGTTAAGTTCACGCCGGATGGTGGACATATCACTGTTACTGCCAGCCGAGTTGGTGACGAGATCGAACTCTCGGTGCGCGATTCAGGCACTGGTATCGAGGCGGCGTTTTTGCCACATGTTTTTGAACGCTTCCGCCAGGCGGGAGCCAAAGCGAGGTCTGAAGGCGGGCTCGGTCTCGGGCTCGCAATTGTCCGTCATCTGGTTGAGCTCCACGGTGGTAGTGTGACAGCGCATAGTGAAGGTATAGGACTGGGCGCTGTTTTCACGGTACGCTTTCCTTCGGCAGAGGTGGATGGTTAACGAAAGCAGCCCTTTCGCCGTTATTCCCTCAGTTTTCGCTTCCTCAAACCTTCCAAGTCGAAAGAGCCTGACCCGCAGAAGCAACTTGCCGCTCAAATTGGTCCCCTGTGTGCGTGCTAAAGAATCGCTTCGGCTGGCCGTCGATGTTTGTCCCATGGATCTGAGAAGTAAGGATCTTTTGAGTGGTCGTGGCCATCAAGTGCTGCTAATTCCTGGATTGCTGGAAGTTCGCTGTTGTTAAACTCTTTCGCGGATCCCTTGAATGCAATTCTTCCATCCGTAAGAACGATCACTCTTGTATCGGGCAATGCGGTTGGCGAAACTTCCATCGTTCTCACCTCGCCATCAGTCGCAGCTACTGCACGGAAATTTGCAAGATAATTGATCTCGTGAATCTTCTTGGTGACGTACAGCGATGATATATGGTTAATGTCGCGAGCGCGAATGACCAGATCCAGTACCTTGATTGCTGCTAAAGGATCAAGGCACATGGTTGGCTCGTCAAACAGCATAATTCGTGGCCACCCAATTAGTGCGCGAGCAATTTCCAGCCGCCGCTTCATTCCACCCGAAAGCTCTTCGGGAAACTTCGCTTCTTCCCCATCCAGGCCGACAAACCGCAACACTTCGCCTACGGCTCTGTCAATTTCTTCGTCTGCCCACCCGTGTTCCTCCAGCCGGTACGCGGTATTTTCATAAACCGGAAGGCCTGTGAAGAGCGAATCTTCCTGGAATGCCATTCCCATCAAACCGCCCCGTATCGCGATCAGTTCTGATTCGTCGAGCCCTTGAATTTCTTTGCCTTCGATCAAGATCTGGCCTGCGTCTGGTTTTAAGAGACCAATTGCCAGACGCAACAACACGGATTTGCCAGATCCTGATACACCGGTCAACAAGATCATCTCGCCATGATTGAGTGAGAAGCTGATGTCGCTTAGCGCCGGATGATCATCGAAACTCAGAAAAACGTTACGAAACTCGATTGCCGGCGCGTGAGTGTTCGTGTCTACATTCATAGGTTTACTCTTTAGTCAGCAATAACCGAAAGAGCTGAGAATGTCTCAGCAAATACCGAACTAAAGGGGTTGCAATGGCCATGCCGTCTCTGAACCGCGGACTAAGGAACCCAAGTTACTTGTTTGATGCGATTGGGGCTGTCAAAAAGGGATTCAATACTGGGCGAAAATTCAGTGTGCTGCGGAATACCCCGCAACCCAAAAACCTGGCTCACCCTACCTTTATAAGGAAGGCGAGTAAAATCGTGAAGAACTAAGTGGTACGGGTCGTGCACAAACGCAGAGGTTGATCGCAACGCTGTCTAACGGAGTTTCACGACTCGAGAGGTACTTATGAAAATTCTATTAGCTGTTGATGGTTCGCCTTGTAGTGACGCGGCGGTCGAAGAGGTTGTCCGCCGGCCGTGGCCGGAAGGCTCATCGGTAAAGGTCTTGTCCGCATTCGAGCTTCCCACGCCTATCGCGCCTCTCACGCCCGGAGGTTGGTCGCTACCAATCAATTACTTCGAGGAGATGGACGTTGCGCTCCGCAAGCAAGCACAAATTATCGTTAATCAGGCGCTGGAAAAACTCAAATCGACAATGAATAAGACAATTGCCATTGACGGACAATGCGTGCCTGGCCCACCCCGGACCGTGATTCTGGATGAAGCAGAAACCTGGGGAGCCGATTTGATTGTAGTGGGTTCGCACGGTTACCGGGCGTGGGAACGTTTTCTTCTAGGTTCGGTTTCGCAGTCAGTCGTTTCGCATGCGAAATGTTCTGTCGAAGTCGTTCGTTGTCCCGAAGCTGATCGAATGTCAAAAGAACAAGCTCCGGCGAAAGAGAAGAAGCGGTAGTCATGGCTAACGTTCTGATCCTCGGAGGCGGGTTTGCTGGAGTGGTAGCTGCCGAGCGTCTGGCTCAGCAACTGAGCGCCGAGCATAACATTACGCTGGTTTCACGTAGCCGTAATTTTGTCTTCTATCCGGCGTTGGTGAGGTTGGCTTTTGGCAAGTGCAAAAAAGACGACGTCTCATTCGACCTGCGCCACACGATGATGAATCGAAGAGTGAACTTCGTCGAAGCCGAAGTCGCTCATATCGATCCGTTCGAAAGAAAAGTGAACATCGCCCATGGTGAAGTTGAGGGAAAGCTTCCCTACGACTACCTCATATTCGCGCTTGGACGCCGGCTGGCAACCGAACGAATCACGGGTTTCTATGAACATGCTCACCATTTACTGAATGTTGATAAGGCGATCAAGTTTGGTAAGGCGATCGAACAGTTTCGCGAAGGTAGAGCTGTCTTCGGCCAATGTTTGGGTGCACGCCTGCCGGTCCCTGTTTACGAAACGGCATTTGCCCTGTCACGTCTGTTTGAAGAGCGAGGCGAACGTGACCGCATCCGAATAACAATCGTCAGTCCGGACACAGTTGAATCAGAACTCGGGGCTGTTAGGGCAGCCCTCGCGCTCACAAAAGCACTCGATGTCCATCAGATAGAGACACTTTCTAACTTTAGCATCGGATCATTGACGCAAAACTCAGCAACAGCAACTAGTGGAGACGTGGTTAATTTTGATCTGCTTATGTTGATTCCACCACTTCGAGGATCCTCGGCAGCGCATTACATGGGAGTCACAGACGATGATGGATACATCAAGGTCGATTGGACAATGCGCGTGATCGGCCAGGAACGGATATACGCAGTTGGCGACTGCGTAAGTTTCGCAGGGCCGAAGCTGGGCCATATGGCTGTCCGTCAGGCTGAGGTTGCGGCGACAAATCTTGCCGAAGAAATTGACGGACATGAACCCGTCTCACATTATGATCATGAGATGAGGTTGGTGATTGATGAAAGTGGGAGCGACAGCATCTATCTGCACAAAGACATTTGGACGGATGAACCGGCAACGGTCAGACAAGGTCGCTTTTGGAGCTGGGCCAAACGCGTGCAGCAAAGGTATTGGGAAATGTCGCATTCATGAATTTGACGCCATAATGAAAGTGGCGACTAAGCGGTAGGTAACTGGTTTCGTTAAGCCCGATCCCATCGTTATGGGACTAAGATGGACCAACGCGCTCAGCGGTAGCTATAGTAGCTATACAGGTGGCTTTCCGGACTTTACATTATGCGTTTTAGGACGTAACCTAAACCGCGTTCCCCTCAACAACACCCCTGAACAACAGTCGCTGAATCAGTTTCGCGTCCTGCCCGCAGAATTGTGCGGATCCTTGCGTTGCGAGACCCGACACAAGCTGACCAAACAAGGAGGGTTTATGGAAAGTAGAGCAAAGGCGTTAGGGCATCCGATTCACCAGATGTTGGTCCCGTTTCCGTTTGGATTGTTATCGACAGCCGTGATCTTTGACATCATCTATCTGATCTGGGGCAATCCTACGATGGCTACAGTGTCTTACTGGATGATCATCGCGGGAATTATCGGCGGCCTGGCTGCTGCTCCGTTCGGTTTGATCGATTGGCTCGCTATTCCGAAGGGGACACGAGCGAAATCAGTCGGCATGATTCACGGGTTAGGAAATGTCGTCGTGCTATTGCTGTTTCTTGCTAGTTGGTACCTTCGTTATACAACGCCAGGTCTTGTTCCATACATTCCGAGTACGTCAGCCTTATTACTCTCTTTCCTGGGGTTTGCGCTGGCGGGCGTCACGGGATGGTTAGGCGGAGAATTGGTGGATCGCTTAAGCGTAGGCGTCGATGACGGAGCAAATCTCAATGCACCTAGTTCACTGACGGGACCCGCAACGCGAAGCGCGAGATAAATGTGCCCCGCCGCGTGGGAGCTCGAAGTGATTAGGCGAGTGGCATTTGGTAAGGCAATTGTGGCGGGCGCCGTCGGAGCGTTCGCCTGGGAAGTTGTGGTCCGTGTACTGATCCTGCTGGGCCTGCCTTTGTTCGATCTCGTTTTTATCCTGGGAACTATGGTCACCGCAGATGTTAGTCCGTGGGTGTGGTGGCCCATCGGAATTGCGATGCACGCCACGGTGGGCGCGATCTGGGCGATCTTCTACGCATACTTTTTCTGGTCGACATTCAACCTGCAACCGGTTGCACAAGGCCTCCTCTTTTCACTTGGCCCGGCGGTGCTCGCAGGCTTAATCATGGTGCCGCAGATGAGTTTTATGCACGTGTTGATACTGGAAGGCAAGCTGCTTCCCGCGGGGCTTTTCGGAGTGAAACTTGGATGGGGTGGTCCTATCGGCATAGTGCTAGGACATTTGATTTATGGAGCGGTAATGGGTGGTCTATACGTCAAGCCCGTAGGTTATAAGGTTGGCGCGAGGGTTTTACCGTATGGCTGAATTCATGTTCGCCACCGGCATAGAGTGTAGCTATCCGACGATAGATGGCGGGCGTTGGCGCATAGACCAATTGAAGGAGACTCGGCATTACGAGAATTGGAAGCGCGATCTCGAGCTGGTTCGTGAAGTCGGATTGCGATACCTGAGGTATGGACCACCATTGCATCTGATCTTTCAAGGGCCGGACAAATATGACTGGACCTTCACTGATCGAGTATGTGAAGCAATGCGAGAGCTGGACGTCGTTCCAATCATGGACTTATGCCACTTCGGCGTTCCAGACTGGTTGGAAAACTTTCAGAATCCGGAACTGCCGCAGCGTCTGAGCGAGTACGCCGCTGCGTTCGCAAAACGATATCAGTGGGTACAGTTCTATACGCCAGTTAACGAAATGTACGTGGCTGCGCGGATGAGCGCGCTTGATGGCGTTTGGAATGAGCAACTGCGGAGCGATGCTGCTTACGTAAGAGCAACGTGCCATCTGGCGAAGGCAAGTGTGCTCATGATGCAAGCGATTCAACGTGAGCGGCCGGACGCGATCTTTGTTAACAGTGAATCGAGCGAGTTCTATCAACCGTGCTGCCCCGATAAAGAG
>JAICQI010000568.1 GCA_025937955.1 Pyrinomonadaceae bacterium | reverse complement strand
CCTCGTACCGATTCATCGCCGAGCATTACAAAAAGCCATTGGTGATCGCGGGTTTCGAGCCGCTCGATATCCTGCACGGCATTTGGATGGTGCTCAAACAGATCGCCGAAGGTCGCACGGAGATCGAGAACCAGTACAAACGCGTGGTTCCCGGCGCCGGCAACCCCGCGGCACTGGATGCGATCGGCAAGGTCTTCGAGTTGAGAGAGTTCTTCGAATGGCGTGGTCTGGGATCGATCGATCATTCAGGCGTGCGCATCCGTGATGAGTACGCGGAGTTTGACGCAGAGCGAAAATTCTCCGTGCCGGCGCTCAAGATTGCCGATCCGAAATCCTGCCAGTGCGGCGAAGTGCTGAAGGGCGTGATCAAACCGTGGGACTGCAAAGTCTTCGGTAGAGATTGCACTCCGGAAACTCCGCTCGGCGCGCTGATGGTCTCATCGGAAGGCGCCTGCGCTGCCTATTATCAATACGGCGACATCGAGAAGATTCACGATACCAGAGCATTAGTCGAGGAGATGGCATGAGTAGCGTTGTAGAGTTAGCAACAAAGAACGGAAAACCCAGGCACCGCGGCAAGGTGAAGGTGCCACACGTCACGTTGGCCCACGGCGGCGGCGGCAAGGCGATGCATGACCTGATCGACGACATCTTCGTCGAGATGTTTGATAGCGAAGGTCAGGCGCCGCTCGAAGATCAAGCACGACTTGGCATATCGAGCCTGGCGGCACTGGGCGATCGACTTGCCTTCACTACTGACTCCTACGTCGTCAAGCCACTCGATTTCCCCGGCGGCAACATCGGCAAGCTCGCAATCTGCGGCACTGTTAACGACCTCGCTGTCGGTGGTGCGATACCGCTCTACTTGTCGTGCTCCGTCATCATTGAGGAAGGCCTGCCGGTCGACACACTGCGCATGGTCGCGCGGACCATGGCGGAGACAGCTCGGGACGCTGGCGTAAAAGTGGTTACCGGCGATACGAAAGTTGTCGAACGCGGAGCCTGCGACAAGTTGTTTATCAACACTGCCGGCGTGGGTGTCATTCGTGAGGGCGTCGATCTCGGTGTCGACAAATGCCAACCCGGAGACGCGATCCTCGTCAACGGCCTTTTGGGCGACCACGGCGCTGCGATTCTCAATGCTCGTGGTGACATGCAGTTGAGCACGCCGATCGAGAGTGATTGTGCTTCCCTGCATGGTCTGATCGATGCGTTGTTGTCAGCCGTCCCGCGTACACGATTCCTGCGCGACGCGACGCGTGGCGGGCTCGCCACGGTCTTGAACGAAATCGCCGAGGCGTCGCAAGTCGGGATCGAGATCTACGAAGACCGCACGCCGATTCGCAGTGAGGTGAAAGGCTTCTGCGAGATCCTCGGTCTGGATCCGCTCTATCTGGCGAACGAAGGCAAGATCGTCTGTGTCGTTCCGGCGGAAGATGCTGAGACTGCACTCGCGACACTCAAGTCGCACCCTCTCGGCAAAGAAGCCGCGAAGATCGGCGAGGTGAACGATCATCGCGCCGGTCGTGTCGTGATGCAGACTGTGTTCGGCGGGCGCCGCATCGTCGACATGCTCGTCGGCGAACAGCTACCACGGATTTGTTAGCCACAAAGAAGCACAAAATGAACAGAGGCAATCATTCTGTGCTATTTGTGCCTTTTCGTGGCTAAAGACTTTTGAGGCAGCGAAGGAGAATCGAATGTCAAGCAACAACGAAATCAAAGCGGCCGAAGGCGTCACCATTCGCATCAAGGACAAGGACCAGGTGCTGGAGTTGGATTACGACGGCGCCGTCTGTCAGCATCCCGGATCGCTGTGGTGGGGAACCGCGGTTGGTTTCCGGGCGATGCAAGTGGCTGCTCAGGCTCTCTCGAAGGACGGTCTGTGGTCTCGCGACAATCTCTACATCGTCACCGGTCATCCCGGCCCCGGCGTGAAAGATACGATCGACTACATTACCGGCGCGCCCAGCCGCGATCGCTACAAGATGATCGTCGCCGACGGGTGCGACATGAAGTGCAACAGCAAGATGAAGTATGAGTGGTGGGTCAGCGACGGTGAGAAGACTGCGAACATTAACTTGCGACCTGACTTCGTGCCGCGCGAATTCTACGAGCTCTCCGATCGTCTCGAGACCAACGAGACCACGAAGGATGATATCAAAGCGTTTCGTATCTTCAAGGTAAACCTCTCCACGCGTATCTGGAACGCGCCACTGGAAGAAAACTTCCGCGTCGAGATCATCGACAAGCCACTGCAACCAGGAGAGGTGCCTGACGCAGCAAAAGCCCAGGACTACTTCGATCTGCCGTACGCAGATTGAGAAGGCTAAAGCCGTGGCCGCTCTATCGCCGATGCAAACTCTCGCCGTAAAGCCGCCCCAACAATATAAGCTGAAGGAACTGAAGGGCCATTCCGGCTGCCATGTGTTTCTCTGTGAACGCGGAAATACAAGGTTTGTCAAAAAGGTATCGGGAGCTGCAGGTTACGCCCACCGGCTCGAGCAACAGATGCTCAAGCAGCGTGAGTTTGAGCATGCCTGGATCAGGAAGCCTTCGGTCTACGAATTCGGCACGGAAAACGATCTTTTCTACTTCACGATGGAGTATGTTAACGGAGTTCAGCTAAGCACTTTCATCTCACGCAATACAGTTCGAGATGTCGATCCGTTAATAGATCAGCTACTCACCTTTGTAAGATCGAATATCTGCGAAGTGGCAGCAGACTTTAGTACTCCCATCAGCGAAAAGCTGTGGGGGATCTCGTCGACCAGCGGTTTCCAGATTGATAGATATGTTCAATACTGCATGGCATTCGATTGGAGAGCCATACCAACAGGCTACTGTCACGGCGATCTCTCCTTTGAGAACATACTGGTACATAAGTCGAATCTTTATTTCATCGACTTTCTCGACTCGTTCATTGAAACGCCATATCTGGATCTCAGCAAGCTACTGATGGACATTCTGGTGTTGTGGTCCTGGCGCTTTGAGAACCGGCGCCCGATCATCAAGAACACACATATCTATGACATTGTTCTGTCGCAATTGAAGAGTCGCGAAGTTGAAATCGTGCGGCGATTTCTGGTCTTGAATCTGCTCCAGATCTTGCCATATGCGAATGCTCATCATAACTCCTTATTCGTGCAGGACGCCCTCAAGCATCTGGCCGTGAAATTTAATATATGAGAACGCTGCTTGTACCCGCGGCGGGTCGCTCCAGCCGCTATCCTGATTTGCGCCCGAAATGGGTACTCACACACCCCACGGGTAAACTCATGATCGACATGGTTCTGGAAGCCATGGACTACCGGCAATTCGACCGAACCGTTATTACGGTGATTAAAAAACACTGCGAGCAGCATCAGGTGGACGTCATGCTGCGACAGATCTTTGGTAACTCGATCGATATTCTGGTCCTGGAAAACGAAACGAGCTCAGCCGCGGAGACAGTTTTTCAGTCGATCGTCCAGGCCAAGATTGAAGGTGATGTGATCGTCAAGGATACGGATTGCATTGTGCGCACCTCTATTCCGGATCGCAGCAATTTCATCGTGGGACTGTCCATCAATGAAAACTCATCCGTGGATCGAATTCAGTCCAAGAGTTTTATTGTTAAGGACGACAACGACATCATCCTGGATATTGTTGAAAAAGAGGTCGTGTCCAACGTCATTTGCGTCGGAGTTTACGCAGCGGATGCCAGGCAATTCGCGGACGCTTACACAGAAATACGCGAGAGCGACGTATTCCAGCGTGCCGGGGAGTTGTACGTCAGCCACGTGATGTCGTACCTGATGCTCCAGAAAAAGATACTCTTTCACTACATTGAAGCCGATGACTTCGTCGACTGGGGCACACTCGAAGACTGGTTCAAGGAAGCCGGCAGGCACAAGACGTATCTAATTGATATCGACGGAGTGCTTCTCAAAAACTACGGTAAATACGGCGAGAAAAACTGGGGAAACACCTTTGAGCCGATCATGGAGAACGTTCGTGTCGTAAAGCGCCTCTCGGACGAAGGGCACGAGATCATCTTCATGACCTCTCGCACCGAAGAGTACCTGGGAGAGTTTCGCCAATTTCTCGTCGACCAGGGAATTCGCTGCAAGACAATCGTCTCCGGCTGTTTTCATGGCAAGCGGATCGTCATCAACGATTTCGCGCCGAGCAATCCGTATCCGTCGTGTGAGGCCGTGGCGATCAGACGAAACGATCTGCTCGAGTATTACTTGCGTGATCGGGAGACCGCTGGATGAGAATTGCGTTATGTTTGCACGGCATAGTCGGGCACCTCTACACAAACAAACAACAGCGCGCGTGGTGCGAGGACGTTGATTACCGCATCGGTCTGGAGCACTATCGCCGCCACCTCTTTGCCGTCAACGATTGCGTGGACGTGTTCATCCATTCCTGGAGTACGGATTACGCTGAAATTATCACGCGTGACTATCAGCCTCGGCAGCACCTCTTTCAGACTCAGAT
>JAICQI010000192.1 GCA_025937955.1 Pyrinomonadaceae bacterium | reverse complement strand
TGTTCAGAGCGGTGTCGACGCCAATTGTTATCTCCGAACCATAAAGATCGTTATCGATTGTCGACGCGACTCCAATGACTGGAAGCCCAGCTTGTGAGAGCAGATGAGCGCCGGTTTGCGAACCGTCCCCGCCGATTACGACCAGCGCTTCAATTTGTTTTGCGCTGAGATTTCTAAGTGCTTCGTTGCGACCTGGCTCGGTTTTAAAGTCCAAACAACGGCCGCTGCGTAACATAGTGCCGCCAAGTTGAATTATTCCACCAACATCTCTCGCGCCGAGGGGTAGAAAGTCTCCGGCTATGAGTCCGGCATATCCGCAGCGGACTCCGTAGAGTTCCCATCCGTTATCGAGGCCCGTCCGGACAACCGCTCTGACTGCCGCATTCATACCCGCGGCATCACCGCCACTCGTTAACACTGCAATCCTTTTCATATACTTTTTGCCTCCACCGATGCGACGGTTCTTTTAGCTGTCGCCTTTGAAATCTCCACGACGATCAGGGGCGCAACAACACAGAATCCGATGACCATCCAGTCGATTTCAGCAAGACGAGTCGTACCAAGTACGATCGCCAAAGGTGAAAAATAGATCGCGAGGAACTGGAGCAGGACCACGATGATAGTGGCGGCCCAGATAAATGGATTTCTGAAGAGTCCATCCAGCGCGGAGCGTGTGCGCGAACGGCAATTGAACAAGTGTCCGAGCTGAGCACCGATAATTGCGAATAGCGCAACCGTTCGTGCATGCGCTCCCGGGCCATACATCCGCAAGGCCCATACGTAGGCGGCGAGAGCAAGTAATGCAATCATCATTGCTTGCCAACCGATTAAGATAATCAGGTCCTTTGATAACAATGACGCCGACGGATCACGGGGACGCTGCTTCATAACCGCCGGCGAAGGTGGTTCGACTGCGAGGGCGAGCGCCGGAAAGACATCGGTAACCAGATTCATCCAGAGAATCTGAAGCGGCAGGAGTGGCAAGGGCCAACCTAATGCAATTGCAGTAAAGATCATCAGCACTTCACCAAGGTTGTGCGAAAACATCAGGTGCACGAACTTGGTGATGTTGGAATAAATTGTCCGCCCTCCTTCAATCGCACGAACGATCGTTTCAAAGTTGTCGTCGGCGAGCACTACATCCGCAGCTTCCTTGGCCACCTCTGTGCCACGCTTTCCCATCGCGATGCCGATGTTTGCGCGCTTTAGCGCTGGAGCGTCGTTTACGCCATCACCTGTAACGGCGACGACCTCATCTGCTTGTTGTAGCGCTTCTACGATTCGCAATTTGTCTTCAGGTGAGACACGGGCAAAAACGTCGGTTGTGCGCGCGAGTTCGGCAAGGTGCTCTTGATCCATGCCCACAAGATCATGAGCCTGAACAGCATGCGGTTCGCCGATGCCAAGACCTAGTTCCCGTGCGATAGCGCGCCCGGTATTGAGTTGGTCTCCTGTCAGCATCACGGTGCGAATTCCTGCGGCTCGTGCTTTTCTGATCGCTCCGGCAACGCCAGGCCGAGGCGGGTCGATCATCCCTACTAAGCCGAGAAACGTGTAGCCACTTTCAAGATCTTCGTCTGAAAAGTGGGCTACTTCTGCGGAGAAATGTTTGACTGCGAGCGCAAGTACCCGCAAAGCGCGATCGGCCATCTGTTCATTAGCCGCCGTAAATCGAGCGCGTGCCTCCGCATCGAGTGGACGAATGGAATCTGCGCTCGCGTAATGCGAACAGACCTCAAGCACGATCGCAGGTGCGCCTTTAAGAGCGGCGAAGTGTTGCCGGTTAATTCCGCGATGCAGAGTGGTCATTCGTTTTGTTGAGGCTTGGAAGGGCTCCTCGGCCAGCCTCGGATGCATTGCACGTTCCTGCGATACATCGAGTACAAACGCATCGGCAACCACCAAAAGCGCAGTCTCAGTAGGGTCGCCCAGGGTGGTACTTTCTTCCTTTCCTTCCGTGTGAAGCACCGCTTCGTTGCACAACACTCCGATCCTCAATGCTTGTTGGAGGAGTTTGTCGCCTGTGGCTGAGTAGTCACCGCCTTCGAGTTCAATCCTTCGACCGTCAGCGAGATAGTATTCGCGCACCGTCATCCGGTTCTCGGTGAGCGTCCCTGTCTTGTCGGCGCAAATTACAGTGGTGCTGCCGAGAGTTTCAACCGCGCTCAGCCGGCGCATGATCGCTTTTTGCTTGGCCATGCGCAGCACGCCAAGAGCGAGAGTAAGCGTAGTGACGGCAGGCAGCCCTTCAGGAACGGCGGCAACTGCTAAACTGATTCCAACCTCGATCATGGTCCATAGACCATCGCCGCGTAACCAACCGGCAACCATCACCACAAAAGCAATGGCCAGGACAATGTAGACGAGGCGACGACCCAGTTGGGTCAAATGAATTTCAAGCGGAGAACGCTCTTTCATTGCGGTGGCAACAAGACGTCCCACGCGACCCAATTCAGTTTGCGCGCCGGTGCCGATAACAATAGCCACTCCACGACCTGCGACAATCGCGGTACCGAGATACAACATTGGGCGACGCTCGGATAAGGGGGCTTTTTCAGAGACTTCTTCAATCGCCTTATCGACTGGCGTGCTCTCACCGGTAAGTGCCGACTCCTCCGTCTGCAAGCAATAACACTCCAACAATCGAGCATCCGCAGGGATGCGATCTCCCGCATTGAGAACAATGATGTCTCCGGGAACAAGGTCTTCGGCATCGACAGTTATTTCGATACCGTCGCGGCGCACACGGGTAGTCATACGAGTTTGGCGGCGAAGGGCATCAAGCGCACGGCCTGCCTGCCATTCAGTAATGAAACCGACTAAGGCGTTGATCAGAAGCACGACAATGATCGCCGTGGCTTGGATCACATCGCTAGCGGCCCAGGCAACCAATGCCGCCACCGCCAGGAGAGCAATCACAACACTGGCAAATTGATCGATCAGCAGACGCCATGCAGGACGAGGGCGAATAGATTGAATGCTGTTGGATCCGTATTTTCTTCGACGTTCAGCTACTTCAAAACTTGTGAGACCTGCCGCCGGATTAACGGCCAAGGTATATGCTACGGCCAAAGCAGGGAGTGAATGCGAAACTAATTCTCCAGCGCCTGATCGTGCCAGCGGTGGAAAAGTGTTTTTAGGTTTTGATTGAGTTGCTACGCTCATCCGTTTCTCGGTCGCTCGGTCTTCAGGAGCAATGGATGTGCCGACTTGTAGCACCGATTCCCGAAGTATTCCTGCATTTGCTTTTATCCGAGTTGCGCAAAGTTACCCACTTAATGTGGGTAAACCCGCGTCCCAGAAATCACTTACGGTCGCTACTGCTGTTGTTCGCAATACTTTTGACGGCATGCGGGTTGCGGCCTTTAAAGGTGGCGACGAGCGCGATAGTGTAAGGAGAGAGTGATGAAGATCTTGTTAGCAATTGATGGTTCAGCTCACAGCAATGCCGCTGTGGAAGAACTCCGAAAACGACCGTGGCCACCTCATAGTGAAGTCAAAGTCATTACCGCCACTGCATTTCCGGTACCTGTGGGAATCGGGCCTTGGGGCGTCTTGCCTGACTACTCTGTGGAGCTGGAGAAATCAGTTCGTAAGGCAGCACAGACCGCTATGGATGACGTGCTACTCAAACTATCGACAATCGAGGACAAGACCTTGAAGATCAGCAGCGAGATCGTTCCAGGCCCACCAGGACAGACAATTGTTGAAGAGGCAGAACGTTGGGGCGCTGATTTGATTCTGATGGGCTCACGCGGGCTCGGTGCGTGGAATCGCGTATTGCTGGGGTCAGTATCAACTGCCGTGGTTCATCATGCGAATTGTTCCGTCGAAGTCGTGCGAATCCCACAACGGAAGAAGCCCGACGAATAGCGGTAGCTCTTTGTGCGTCATCACCCTCTGGACAGATGGAGCAACCTTAATCATCGAGTAAGTTCGATTTCGGCGTTTTTGTCACTGCTCAGCCCAGCCCTCTCATGTAACTTGAACTAATAATTTGCCGCTCCGGCAACTTATTGGTTCCAATTTTTGCGGGAAGTACAAGTATCTTCTTGCCGCTAACTTTTAGAGCGGCTCTCACTTCGCAACTTCGCGGGAGGAAGTAGGATCCTTGTGCCGGAACACATTCGAGTCGCCGCTTAGTCGAGATGTGCAATGGCGATCAAAAGTATTCCGAGAAATGCCCCGGCCCCAATACCGATACCAATGCCCAAGTTCCTTGCGGTTGAATGGCCTTTGTTGCTCTCAACCTTCGAAACGTCGCTATAACGGATCGTGGTTGGCGAGTCTGTCTTCCGATCACGCAGGACGAAGTCATCGTTTCCAACCTGCCCGATGTAACCTTTTATCTTCGTTCCATCCTTCAAAATCACGGTTGCTTTGGCCTTCTCGCCGGTTCCTAGTTTCGCAACCTTGGCCTTCACCTTATCGAGTGTCGTTCCTTCAGAGTTACCCTGCCGGGCAACTACCGGCATTGAGATGCTGGCGACAAAAAGCGCACTCGCGAGCAAACAGATCAAATAGGTTTTCATTATTGTGGTTTCCATTCTCTTCGCGGCATAGACAGTTGGCTCGACCGGAGCGCTGCCAGTGCCCTTGTCAGCAGAACGTGGACTAAATAGCAACGAGTATGCCACTGACGCTACACGAAATATCAGGCATAAACGACGGACGTTAATGCAGGAAGTTCTGCGGATCAGAATCGGTTTTATCCAATAGCAATCGAACGGACGCACCAGGGTACTCAGGTGCCGTGCGCGGAGGCCCGCGGCTGCAACTTGTTTTTGAACCAACTGCTTGCTAGTTGCGCGACCTGTTCCAGCGTTCCCGGCTCCTCAAAGAGATGCGTGGCTCCAGGTACGATCTTCAACTGCTTCTCGCAAGTGAGTTTGGCATATGCTTTTTCATTCATACCGATGACCACTTCGTCATTGCCACCCACAATCAAAAGCGTCGGCGCTTTGACTTTTGGCAAAGCCTCTCCCGCAAGATCAGGACGGCCACCCCGGGACACTACAGCAGCTACAATGTTGGGCAGATCAACTGCTGCAATCAACGCACCTGCCGCGCCCGTGCTCGCTCCGAAGTAGCCGATGCGCAAGTGTTGGGTAGCAGGCTGCCACGTGATCCAGTTTGTCGCATCGACCAATCTTTTTGCCAGGAGATTGATGTCAAAACGAAGGTGGCGGGTGTAGGCATCAACCGCTTCCTCGTCTTTAGTCAGCAGATCAAATAAAAGAGTGCCGACACCCGCCTCACGTATAGTTCTTGCGACAAACTGATTGCGCGGACTATGACGACTGCTGCCGCTGCCGTGGGCAAAAAGAACGATGCCGTTCGCTCCTTTCGGCAGTTTCAGTTCACCCTCGAGTTGAACGTTACCGGATGGGATATCGATGGCTTGCTCGATTGGAATCGTCTGTCTCTTGCCACTCATAGTAGTTAGTCCTGGAAATCCAACCTGAACTTGGGATGCAGCTGTGCCTACCCCTCCAAAACACTGTTTGTTCGTTGATTCATTCTTGAGCAACGAACATGCCGGTGCTATTCAAAGCAAACTAGCCAACCACTCAGGTGATCAGAGCAAAGTTCCCCACGACTGTGTGCAAAAGCACTCAGCTTTGATTCATTCAAATCGCGGAGCCAGGCCGTGAATGTCTCGAGTAGGCCAAAAACGGGAGTTAACAAGTTGACTGTCTGGAGCGGCCGTAGGGCATGGTTCTTGCGCTGAAAAAAGATAACGAAAGAAGCGAGATGGTGAGTGAGAAGAGGGCTCAGGCAAACACGGTGCGACCCGTTGGCTATGGCCTTCAACGAAGAGGCGCGCAAAGGACGCTAATGGAAGCAGGTGGACCAGAGGTAGGAGGGGAGGAGCCGGTAGGAGGTTAATCATGAATAGAGCTATAGGCTTGTTAAGTGTGGCCGGTATCAGTGCCGGCATGATGTATCTGTTCGATCCGGATCGCGGTAAACGACGCCGCGCCCTGGTCCGTAACAAGGCCGAGCACGCGAGCAAAATTGCGACCGCCGCGGCTGGAAAAACGCAACGAGATGTGCGCAATCACTTGCTTGGCGCTTTTGCTGAACTGGAATCTCTGTTTCGCAGTGAAGAGGTCTCAGACGATGTCCTGGAAGCACGAGTCCGTTCAAAGCTGGGCCGCATTGTTTCGCACCCACACGCGATCGAAGTAAAAGCTGTTGAGGGTGTAGTAATTCTGAGTGGGCCAATTCTGGCTGATGAGGTTCTTCCTCTGCTTGACACGGTCATTGCCATGCATGGGGTTAAGAACATGGACAATCGCCTTGAAATCCATGAATGCGCCGGCGAGGTTCCCGCGCTTCAAGGCGGAAGAAAACGGCAAGCTACGCGAGTCGGCCCATTCAAAACCAACTGGTCGCCCACAACACGCCTGCTGGCTACTGCCACTGGTGGCGCACTCGCGATCTATGGCTTCAAGCGTCGCGGGTTGCTTGGTTCCACCCTGAGTAGTCTGGGGATGGCTGTTGTTACACGAGCGCTCACAAATCTTGATTCGCGACGACTTATCGGACTCGATGGCCCTGTTAAAGGAGTCGATGCTGAGAAAACAATCAAGGGAATCGCTGCGTAACCGCTAAGTTCTCCGCGCCTTGGCGGTTTACTGGGTTTGTTCGAGCTTCACCGCTGAGGCGCGGAGGGACACAGAGTTTCGCAGAGAATCTCCACGATGAGTTCCCGCTTTATGCGAAAATATCCCCAAAACTAAATTTTACTCTTCGCAGTTATCACTTCCCCCAAAAACCCATGCGGCACAATCGTTGCCGTTGAAACCAAAAGGCCTTGATATCTTCAAGTTATAAGGGCAGTTCAGGAGAAAGAGATCGTGAAAGAACAGATGAAGCTTCTGATTGGCTATGACGGCTCTCAGTGTGCCAATGCTGCACTTGACGATCTGCGCCGCGCTGGGTTGCCGCGCGAAGCGCAATCTATCATCCTTAGCATTTTTGAGCAGTGGTTACCTCATGCTGGCCACAATAACCTGACCGAGCCCATTTCCGGCGCGTCAAGTTCTGGCAGCTTCACGACAATGCCAACAGCCGTGACGACCAGCGCCGAAAAAATAACCGAAACGCGCGCCCTCGCGCTCGACGCGAAACTGAGGCTGCAGGCGCACTTTCCTGATTGGGACATTAAGGCTGAAGAATCGGCGGGCTCACCTGCACGTGAGATTTTGAAAAGAGCTGCCGATTGGGCGCCGGACTTGATAGCTGTTGGCTCGCAGGGCTGCTCCGGATTGGGTCGGTTTCTGCTCGGCAGTGTTTCGCAGAAAGTCGCGAACGAAGCCCGGTGCTCCGTTAGGGTCGCTCGTGGAACAGCGTGGAAAGAGGGCGTGCCAGTAAGAATCCTTCTCGCGCTTGATGGATCGCCCGGTTCTGATGCTGCGGTCGAGGCGGTACGCTTGCGTATGTGGCCTCCGGAAACTGAAGTACGGATTACCACAGTGATCGACCGTTCAAATGGACCAATCCTGACGCAAATGGTTTCTTCAGCCGGAGGAGGTGTGACAAGCACGGCCCATCATGTTTGGGTGCAGGAGTTCATAGATTCAGCTGCGAAGAAGTTGCGCGGAGCGGCGTTGCTCGTGTCATCAAAGATCGAAGAGGGCGATCCTAAGAGTTTGATTATCGCCAACGCGGAAGAATGGGGAGCAGAGTGTATTTTTGTCGGAGCGTCGTATGCGCATAGTTCGTTTGAAAGACTGCTGCTCGGCAGCGTCGCTACGGCTGTGGTTTCCCGTGCTCATTGTTCAGTGGAGATCGTGCGTGGCCCTCCAGAACCACGACTTTGAGACCCATCGGAGCGTTCCATTACCTAAGAGGGAAACATGTTTCGGCGGTTGTGAATGACATGGCCGATCGCTTCGCACAACTCTTTAATAAAAAGCGTTTTGGCGCCGGCATTGATGAAGCCCCACTAACCGGCGACCTGTACAGCCTCGAGCGTCTTGAACAGCATGCGTTTTCGCTGGCAGCGATACACAAAGTAATTCCTGCTCCAGCTCGCGGCAGGAATCTGTTGATGCGGTTGGAAGAGAATGAACGAGTCCTCCTTGATGCTTACCAGAGTCTCGCCGATGCTATCCGTCGTGAGCGCAGTATTTCTCCGGCCGCCGAGTGGTTGGTCGACAACTTCCACATAGTTGAAGAACAGTTACGAGAGATCCGTGAGGATTTACCAGAGAGCTATTATGCTGAGCTCCCTAAGCTGAGCGAAGGTGAACTGAAAGGTTATCCGCGCATATATGCTGTCGCGCTTGAAATTATCTCGCATACCGACAGTCACTTGAATCTTGAGATTCTGAAACGTTTCATCAAAGCGTATCAACGGGAAACTGCCCTGTCTATCGGCGAGTTGTGGGCTGCTGCCATCACACTCCGTCTTGCCCTGGTTGAAAACTTGCGACGACTGGCTGCGCGTACAGTTGCCGCGCGAAACAAGCGAGCTGAGGCGAATGCGCTGGCTGATGAGATTCTAAAACAACCCCTATTGCAACCGGATCGTTTGATCTCCTTAGTCAAGAAACGCCTTCACGAAAAACTCGATCCTGCTTTTGTGGTCCAGTTCTCCCAGCGGCTGCGTGATCAGGACCCGGCTGTGTCTGCTCTGCTTGGCTGGTTGGATTCTCAACTTGCGCTCGAAGGAAAGAGCACAGAGCAGGTCATTCAACTTGAGCATCAAAGGCAGGCTTCAAGTCAGGTGACCGTTGCCAACATCATCACCAGCATGCGATTGCTCTCGACGCTCGACTGGCGAGAGTTCTTTGAGAGCGTTAGCGTAATTGATTCGCTGCTCAGCGCCGATCCTGCAAGAGCTTATGACCGAATGGACTTCGCCACTCGTAACCGCTACAGGCATGTCATCGAGCGCCTTAGCAGACGGACTGGAGTGGGCGAACTAGAGATTGGCCAGCACGTTTTGGATCTGGCCCAGCGCCTGGATCAATCAAGCACCAGGAAAGACGCCACGACGCACGTTGGTTACTATCTGATCGACGACGGTCTTCCACAACTCGAACGGTTAGTCGCGTTCCACCCACACATTCGTGAGCAGGTTGTTCGTCTCATCCGAAGTCACCCCACCATAACT
>JAICQI010000221.1 GCA_025937955.1 Pyrinomonadaceae bacterium | reverse complement strand
TTGGCTTGCAAACATGGGCCAAAGCGGTGCCAAGGCACCGCACTCCAAGGAGGTGCGTTTAGCTCTCTTTGTCTCCGTAGAACACAACCCTGTCCTTCCCCAAACTCTTCGCCTGGTACAGCGCGCGGTCGGCGGCGGCGATGATGTTCTCCGAGGTATCGACATTCTTCGCAAAAGTCGATACACCGACGCTGATCGTCACATGACCAAGCGGCTGTGCTTTGCCGTGCGGAAACTCCGTCGTCGACACCCGTTGCCGGATACGATCCGCGATCGCGCCCGCTTCTGCCATGCCGGTTTGCGGCAACAGAATACAAAACTCTTCACCACCGTAACGTGACGCAACGTCAGCAGCACGCAGCGCACTCTTCAAACAGTGTGCCGTGATCTGCAGCGCCAGGTCGCCTGCCTGGTGTCCGTTCTTGTCGTTGTAAGCTTTGAAATCGTCGATATCGATCATCAAAAAGCTCATCGGGTAGTCGTAGCGCTTCGAACGATTCAACTCTTCTGCCAGTCGCTCTTCCAGATAGCGGCGATTCGGCAGCGCCGTGAGCGCATCCGTGATCGACATCAGTTGAAACTCGGTCGCACGTTCCTGCCACTCAGCCCGTTCGAGTGCAAGCGCGACCTGTGGCCCAATGATCTCGAGCAGGCTCAGATCGACCTCGTCGTATGTTCCGCCTCCCGACTTATCGGTAACGTTGAGCACGCCGACTTTGCGGCCACTGATCGTGATCGGATAACTGATAAACGAGTTGGTCTTGTACGAGCGCTCCGAGGGCGCCGGCTTGCGACCAGCCGTGCGCAGGTCTTTAACCATTACCGCTTTGCCAGTGTCGATCACCTCTCCGGAAACACCTTCACCAACGCGCACCGGTGCAACCAGGCTCGGATCCGTTGCCAGCCCGCTCGCGGCTTTCAGTACCAGCTCATTCGTGTTTCCATCCAGCACCATCAGCGACGCCCGCTCGGAGCGAAGCAGCTCTTTCGAATTTGTGACGATCGAGTTGTACGTCTTGGCGGGATCCGCACAGCTTATGCGTTCCAGAAAGTGTTGTAATGAATCGGTAAAGCGCGCGCGATATTCCAACTCACTTCGCAAACGCTGCACTTCCTGCTCCAGATCGCGATTCGCTGTCTCAGCCTTCTCAACCCTGGCAGGAGGTTGGACCACCTTTTCAGCCGGCGTTGTGTGGCCCGCTCCGGATCCATTCGACGACGCGTTTTGCAGTTGATGCCCAGCGCGATCGACTCGCTCCGCCAGTTCGCTCAGGCGATGGGAATCGGAGATGAGGATATTTGCGAAGACCTCATCCGACGCGATGCTCTGTAAATCACCTGTGCGAAAGCGTTCCATCAATTGTTGATAATCCAAACTCTTTACGAAAGCGCGCCCGCCAATCACCGCCAGCTTGCGCTTCCCGCCAATCTCAACGGGCTTCGCGAAACACGAAAGGCCCGCGTGACACTTGTATTCGATCATCTCGCCGGCCTTCACCGCTCTCGAATGAGCGGAGCCGCAATACGGATCACACAAAGCAACATGCTCAGGCGAGCTTTGAAAGGTTTGGCAAATTGAGTTGTTGTTGGACACCACCACTGCGGGAGGCTGGTAGCCATCAACCAACAACACGGCGAGCCCCGAAGCTGCCGCCAAAGAATCCTGGATTTCCGGCCAGGAGGGCGGGGCGTCTTCGCGATGTTCCTGAGGACTCAGGGCAATGGGGGACTTTTTAACCATCAGGTTCCGGCTCAAACCTATGGCAGACACCGACTTAGCAGACTGCCACGGGACAACTGAGCTACCTTCATCCGCACATGAGGAGTTTACCTTAGTGCTAAACGTTTAATGATAAGGGGATTTCGAAGAAGAACCAGCCACAATAAGGCACAAAAGGCACAAAATTGATTTATGGAAGGTCGAGGAACTAAACAGTATTCAATGGTTTTATATTTTGTGCTTTATGTGCCTTTTTGTGGCTCAACTTTCTTGTGCCTCATCGAGGCCGGGCGCGGCTCCCGGGGGAACGTCCTCGATATGAGGTTGAGCCGGACTGATTCTAATACAGGCCGCGAAATGCGCCGGTTTGATTTCAACCAACTGAGGAACCACCTCCTTGCATGCGTCAATCGCGTACGGGCAACGGGTGTGAAAGCGACAGCCCGACGGGGGATTTATGGGAGAAGGCACGTCGCCCTCGAGCATTATACGCTGCCGAGTGGCTTCCACCTGAGGATCGGGCACGGGCACCGCCGAAATCAGCGCCTTCGTGTAAGGCATCAACGGTTCGTTGTAGATGGTCTTCGCATCCGCGATCTCAACCAGCTTGCCGAGATACATCACGGCCACGCGATCTGAAACGTGTCGAATTGCGCGCAGGTCGTGCGAGATGAAGAGGTAGGTGAGGTTCTTTTCACGTCGCAGCTTCTCGAGCAGATTCATGATCTGCGCCTGGATGGAAACATCGAGCGCCGAAATCGGTTCATCCGCGACGATGAAATCGGGATCGACTGCCAGCGCTCGCGCGATGCCGATGCGTTGTCGTTGCCCGCCGGAAAACTCGTGCGGGTATCTATTGATGAAACGTTTGCTAAGACCGACCACTTCGAGCAACTCCTGCACTCGTTGCTCAGCTTCCTTCCCTCGCGCCAGGCGAAACGTCTCGAGCGGCTCGCCGACGATCTGTCCGATCGTCATGCGTGGATTCAGTGACGCGTAAGGATCCTGAAAGATGATCTGAAGGTGCCGCCGCTGCTCGCGCAACTGCCTCGCGGACAAGTGCGCCAGATCGCGATTTTGGTAGAACACCTGGCCGGCTGTCGGTTCGGTTAAGCGCAGGATGGCGCGTCCGAGTGTAGACTTGCCGCAGCCTGATTCGCCCACGAGTCCAAGAGTCTCGCCTTTGTATAAGTCTATGGAAACGCCGTCCACGGCTTTCACGACGCGTTTGACGGGATTAGTGCCAAAGAGTTTATCGAGTGGACCACCACCTCCGAGATCGAAGTGCACTTTCAGATCCCTGATCGAAAGCAATATTGATTCGGTTGCGCTCATGATTGGATCGGTGTGCCTCCCGATTCGCTGTAGACCTCACGTGCGAAATGACAGAGTGAATAGTGGTCGGCGTTGAGTTGTACAAACGGCGGAAATTCGCGCCGGCAAATTTCTTCCACGCGGTCGCAACGTGGCGCAAACGGACAGCCGGGTTTGAGATGAGCGACGTCGGGCGGCAGACCCGGAATCTGGTACAGCTTGCCCTGCTCTGCTGTCGGATCGGGCACGGATTTCAGCAATCCCTTGGTATACGGATTTCCCGGTAACGAAAACAGTTCGCTGGTCCTGGCCTGCTCGAAGATCTTGCCTGCGTACATCACGACGACGTGATCCGTCATGCCCGCGACAACGCCGAGATCGTGAGTGATTAGAATGACGCTGGTTCCGGTTTCGCTCTTGAGTTTTTTGATGAGCTCGAGTATCTGGGCCTGAATCGTAACGTCGAGCGCTGTGGTTGGCTCGTCAGCGATCAGAAGCTCCGGCTCGCAGGAAAGCGCCATCGCGATCATGACGCGCTGCCGCATGCCGCCGGAAAACTCGTGCGGGTAGTTGTCGGCGCGTGCGCGAGCGTCCGGGATCCCAACTGTTTCCAACATCCGGATCGCGTGCTCATAAGCCTGCGATTTCGAGTGGCCGAGGTGGAGTTGAGTCATCTCCATTAGCTGTTTGGAGATCTTCATGAACGGATTGAGTGAGGTCATCGGGTCCTGGAAGATCATCGCGATGCGGCGACCCCTGATTTTGCGAATCGCCTCGTTTGAAAGTAGCAGCAGATCGGAACCATTGAAGTTCACTTCGCCGGAGACGATCTTGCCCGGAGGATCGGGGACCAGGCGAATGATCGAGAGATTGGTAACGGACTTACCTGAGCCTGACTCGCCTACGATTCCGAGTGTCTCACCGCGTTTGAGCTGAAACGAGATGCCATCGACGGCTTTGACGACTCCGTCTTCGCTGTCGAAGTAGGTGCGGAGGTTTTTTACTTCGAGAAGATTGCCGTCACTGTGCGAGCTAATGGTCATCGTTTAATAGGTCCTATAGGTCATATAGGACCTATACGGTTCGCATTTGTGGATCCAAAGCATCCCTCAAGCCGTCGCCGAGAAAATTCAGCGAGAAGAGTGTCAGCGCCATCGTGACGCCGGGAAAGATCAGTTGCCACGGAAAGATGCCGATGTTCTGAATGCCCTCCGCCGCCAAACTTCCCCATGACGCCAATGGCGCCTGTACACCAAAACCGATAAACGAGAGAAACGCTTCAGCCAACATGATCTGCGGAATCGTCAACGTGGCGTACACGATTACCGGCCCCAACGTATTCGGCACCAGGTGACGAAAGATGATCCGCGTAGCTGAAACTCCGGTCGCTCGTGCGGCCAGCACAAACTCCTGGTTCTTGAGCGATAGCACCTGACCGCGCACGATCCTGGCCATCGTCAACCATGAAATCGAGCCGAGCGCGATAAACAGCAGGATCAACTGACCCCTCGGCGTCTGACTCCGAAACATTGAGAGCAGCACTATGACGACGATCACGTATGGAAGCGAGTACAACACGTCGACAATGCGCATCATCACGTTGTCGAGACGGCCACCAACGTAGCCGGCGATCGCACCGTAAGTGACTCCAATCAACAACGACACCAGCGTCGAGATGACTCCGACAAACAATGAGATCTGTCCACCCTGAAGCACGCGAGCGAGTTGATCGCGCCCGGCGTTGTCGGTCCCCATCGGGTGGAGCCATGAAAATTCGCCGTCTGGACCAGTAAAGGGAGGATAGGATCTGCTTAATTTAACGTCGTGCGAAGGAATGTAGTCAGGCGTGAATCCAAAGGTGCTCTTGATTATGGTAGGACCAAGCACCGACGCAATCGTCACAATCACAACCACTATCAAACCGAACACCGCCAGCTTGTTTTTAAGCAAACGACGCCACGCATCGCGCCACAACGAGGAGCCGCGAACGAACTCTCCCGCCTCCACGTCGGCCTCGGCGATCGCCATCTCCGGAGGAGTGTGTATCTGATCTGGATCCTTCTCAGTAGACATTTGTATTTACTGGTACCGCACGCGTGGATCGAGATACGCATAAGCGATATCGACCAACAGGTTCATCAACAACAGCGTGATTGCAATAAATGCGACGATGCCGATGATCAGCGGCTCATCGCGATTGAGTGAAGCCTGGATGAAATAGTTTCCCAGACCGGGCAACGCGAAAATTTTTTCGACTACCACCGTCCCGGTTAATAGAAACGCCAGTGCTGGTCCAGTGTAGGAGATAACCGGCATCAAGCCACCGCGTAACGCGTGCTTCAACACTACGTCACGCTCGCTCAAACCCTTCGCGCGCGCCGTGCGGATATAATCCGAGCGCAGCACTTCAAGCATCCCGGCGCGCGTGAGCCGCGCGATGTAAGCCATCTGTAACGCCGACAAAGTGAGCACCGGCAGAATCAGATTTCGACTCGGAAAACCGGCCCATCGAGAAGGTGGCAACCAGTAGAGCGTGAGTGAGAAGATGAGGATCAGAATCGGGGCAAGCACGAAATTAGGCACAGAGATGCCGAGCATCGCGAGCGCCATCGAGCCGTAATCCCAACGCGTGTTTTGCTTGAGCGCGGCTATCGCACCGGCTGTAACGCCGACTATCAACGCCAGCAGGTAAGCCAGAATTCCGACAGTCGCCGATACAGGCAACGAATTCTTGATGATCGTGTTTACCGATTGGCCTTCGTATCGCAGCGACGTACCGAAGTCGAGGTGGCGCAGAATACTCCACATCGTCTTGCCGTACTGCTGGTACCACGGTTTATCGAGGCCGTACTTCTCGCGAATATTTTTCTCGACAGCAGCAGGGAGCTGTTTTTCACCGGAGTAGAAGTTGCCGGGCGCGAGTTTGATCAACACCCAGGTAAGCGAAATCACGACGATGATCGTGGGGATCGTAACGAGGAGACGTCTGACTATGAAGCGAAGCATTTGAGGGGAATCAGTCTGAATCCGCGTTTAATCCGTGTCCAATTTCGGCGTGCCATAGTCCCACTTGGCTTGATCACGTTCGATGTAAACATACTTCCAGGCAAACAGGGAGGCTGCGTTCGGATACATCCCTTTCACGTACGGTTTCTTGACCCAGTTAACCGACGGGGTGGCGATCGGAATGATTGGTTGCGCCTCGAGCATGTACTCTTCCGCTTTCGCCAGTAACTCATAACGCTTGTTGTGGTCCAACATGCGATTGGCTTCGTCAAGCATGGTGATGTATTTCGGATCTTCCCATCCGGTGCCATTGTCGCCGCCGGTGTAGAAGATACTCAGGAACGTGAACGGGTCCATGTAATCCGCGCCAAAAGCGCCTCGTGCGAATCCCTTATATTCAAGCTTGGCCCTCGAATCCAAAAAAGTCTTCCACTCCACTCCACGCAATCCCACAGTGATTCCAAGATTCTGTTTCCATTGTGCCTGCATCCATTCGCCCACGGTTTTGTTGGCTGATTGGGCGTTGTAAAAGAACTCGACCTGGTCCGCGGGAAAAGTTTTACAGGAAAAACTACCGTCTGCATTCTGTGTTACTGGATAACCAGCCTCGCCGAGCAACTGTCGCGCTTTCACCGGATCGAACTTCGCGCCCTGAGGTTGCGGATAGCCGGCAAAAATTCCTTCAGGAGTAAAGGCGGTCAACGGTTTTACGATGCGGCGCCATTCGGCCCAGGCCTCCTTGTCGATGGCGAGGTTGAACGCCTTCCTTACCTTGACGTTATCCAAAGGAGGCTTCGTGGTGTTCATGATCAGATAATCGATCGCAGCCTCCGCGGCATCCATGTAGTCTTTCTTCGATCTCATTACGTGAAGCCACGCATTCGGGACGGCGTGGTTGTAGACCGCGTCAAGTTCACCGACCTTGTACATATTCATCGTCGTGGTTTGATCGGTTATTGGAAAGAGATGAATTTCATCGAGATTGACCGAGGCGGCATCCCAATACAGCGGGTCTCGTTCCAACACTATCGTGTCGTACGGTATCCACGTTTTCAACTTGAATGGTCCACAGGTGACGATGTGCTCCGGCCGCGTCCAGGTGTTGCCATACTGCTCCACTACCTTGCGCGGCACCAGACGAAAAACCTGGTACGCGAGCAGGTTTAAAAAGAATGGCGCCTGTTGGGCGAGGGAGATTCGTACCGTGTATTGGTCCACTGCTTCAATGCCGAGATCCTCGGCTTTTACAGGTATAAACTCCTTCCCCGCAACTGCCGCCTTTAACTTTGGATTCGCATCGATACTTTTTGTGCGCGCTTTCTCCTCGCCCGGCAGCGTCAATCGGGACGGCGTATGCATCTGCTGATGGAAAGCAGTGTCAGGATCGCCATTTGGTTCGTCCTGCTCAGGGCGATATTCAGGCTTCGCCGGATCGACGGGAGCGCTGCTGATCGGATCAGGCGCAACAACTTCGTCGAAATCGCGGGCCAGTAGGTATTGACCGGATTGCGGATCGCGCACGAAAACCTCTCCTGCATTGTAGGCCCGCGCGTTTTTCAAGTATGCAGCCAGGTAGGCATTCGGAGAGGCGGTCTCTTTCGCCAACGCGCGCCGGAAACTGTAAACAAAATCGTTAGCATCGATCGGATCGCCATTGGACCAGCGGGCGTTCTGTCGCAGATGAAAAGTGAACTCGGACGAGTCGTTGTTAATGTGCCAGCGTTCAGCGAGTGCCGGCTCAGGAGCAAGAGTTTTGGGGTTGTATTCAACCAGCCCCTGGAAGAGCGCCATGAAGAGACGCGCTTCCGGTTGACCGTTGCCCATCGCGGGATCGAGTGTCTGCGGTTCGTCGCCGTTGACGTAACGAAAGATGTTTTGCTTCGGTGGCGTGGTGGAACCGAAAAACTCTTCATCGTTTTTGATAATGGCGCACGAGTAAGTAGACAAAGCCAGGGATGCCAGCACAACGAGTCCCACGATCTGTCTAAACTTGCCGCTACTCATCAAGACACTCCACTCGTTTTAGTTCAGCGCGAGCCGCGAGGTGACTCGCAAAAGAAGAGACGCGTTGAAGTTAGCACGCGAAAGAAGTTTTTATCAAGAAATATAGAACAGGTCAGGTAATTGATAATTCAGATAACTGAACAAGTCAGATAACTGGACAATCAGGTAACTGAACAATCGGATAACTGAACAAGTCAGATAACTGAACAGGTCAGATAACTGAACAAGTCAGATAACTGAACAAGTCAGATAACTGAACAAGTCAGATAACTGAACAAGTCAGAT
>JAICQI010000092.1 GCA_025937955.1 Pyrinomonadaceae bacterium | reverse complement strand
GAGCCCTTGAACATCATGTGTTCGAAGAGATGCGCGAACCCGGTGCGACCCTTGCGTTCGTCGCGCGAACCGACGTTGTAAGTGATGGAGAGTGATACTACGGGCGCTGAATGATCTTCAACTGTGATCACGCGCAGACCGTTCTTTAAAGTGGTTTCCTTGAAATCAACTCGCACGTTGCGAGGTGCCTGTGCCTGGGCGGAGAGCACTGCGAGAGCGCAGACAACGAGTGGGGACAAAAACTTAGAGACGCGTCTCATTACTCAAACTCCTTTAGATGTGGATGATGACTCGGTCGAAGGTTCTGGACTACTACCGTGTGGCAGCGACTGTATGCGCTGGAGAGTGTAGTGTCAAGCCGAGCCGCAGATTTCCGCGGGTTGACGCAAATTTGCGTTAATCGGCCTAAATCTGCGGCCCTGACTCAGCCAACCGCCCCTGACTTCTTACCATCCAAACCCCTCGACTGTATAATTGTCGCAATAATGCTATGAAAAGAATGAAGCCTATCTTCCTCAGCGTTATGACTGTTTTGGCCGGGCTGACCCTGGCCCTCGCAGTGCAAGCTCAGCAACCGGCGCCTCAGCAAGCTGCCAGTCGCTTTGATGTGACGAACTACCGGATCGAAGCCCAAATCATCCCCGATGAGCACATGCTCCGCGCCGGCGCGGATGTGACGTTTGTGCCGCTGGATGCAACCCGTTCGGTCGTTTTTGAACTTAATGGCTCGCTAAAAGTTGAGAGCATCGAGATGGCCGGCAAGGCCTTGACCGGATTCGTTCAGGATGCCGTCGGCGTCGGCTCCCTCGGCCCCAGCGTTCGTATCGACCTTGGTCAGGTGATTCCCGCGAACCAACCGGTGACGCTGCGCATTCGCTGGAGCGGAGCGCTCGTTTCTCCGGAAGGTGGGCCGCTGGCAACCCGGCGATTGGCTTACGTGGGTAACGAAGGTTCCTACCTGATGTATGCCTCGCGCTGGTTTCCTTTTCATGATTACGCCGCTGACAGAGCGACCTCCGACATCACGTTCATCGTGCCTTCGGGATTGCAGGTCGCCGGTACCAGCGACGATCCAGTCGTCGCGCAACCGTCGCCGAAAGAAGGCGCCGTTCGCTATCGATTTGTTCACCGCCAGCCAGTGCTGATCGGAAACTTCGCGGCAGGCCAGTACATCAACAGAAACCTGCGTTACAGCAACTACGACCTTCAGCTTTACGCAATGCCGGGCAGTGAAAAACGGCTCGAAGCCTTCGCTGAACTGACGGGCCGCGTGCTTGAGTTCTACACCAAACAATACGGTAAACCACTCTTTGGTAACCGGCTCGTCGTAGTTCAAATCGACGATGAGAGTTTAGACACTTATTCGGGTCCGGGAATCATCTTCCTGTCGAGCAAGATGTTCGACACGTCGCGTCCCGTGCCCGAAGAGAAGATTCAGCGAGAGATTGCTTACCAGTGGTGGGGCCAGACTGTCGGTCTGAAATCGTTTGACGATGCGTGGCTATCGCAAGGTCTCGCCGAGTGGAGTGCGTTCGCGTTTCGCGAGACGACCTTGAGCGCGGGCGGTCTCGACGGCGCTCAACGCGAGCAACAGGAACGCGCGCTGACGTTCGAACAAACCGCATCGATTGCGCGCGCGCCGAGCGCTCTGGACGATCAATCCGCGGCTTACCAGTCGATCGTCTATTACAAGGGTTCGATGGTCTTTCGCATGCTGCGCGAGACGATGGGCCGGGAAAACTTCGATCGGCTGCTGAAAACTTTCCTCGATACCTATCGAGCTAAGAATGCGTCGATCGACGACTTCGAAAAACTAGCGGCGAAAGTCTCGCAACAAAACCTGCGTTACTTCTTTGCGCAGTGGGTTGAAGGAACAGGCGTTCCGGAGTTTACCGTCGACTATCAAATCATTCGCACGCGCTCCGGCAAGTTTCGCACGCGCGGCACGGTCAAACAGAACCTCGAGGCACTGCACATGCCGGTCGAACTGCTGTTACGTGCCGAAGGCGATAACCAGCAGAAGATCGTTCGGATTGAAACACGCAGCGAGGATTTCGATTTCGAGTCGAACGGACAACCGCTCGAGGTCGTAGTCGACCCGAACAACAAGATCCTGCGCATGTCAGAAGACCTGCGTGTTTCGATCATCGCGCGACGCGGAATCGAGCAGATGAAGGAAGGCATTTACGCCGAGGCGCAGCAGCAGTTTGAAGCGGCGTTGAAGCTCGATCGTTCCAATTCGTGGGTTTATTACAATCTTGGTTTGCTGTTTCTCGAGCAGCGCAACTGGCAGCAGGCGCTCGACAATCTCGAAGCTTCGCTGATCGGGAATTTGAAACCGGCATGGATTGAAGTGTGGGCTCACATCAAGCGGGGCAATGCTTACGATGCGAAGGGTGAACGCCAACGCGCGGTCCTGGAGTACAACAAGGCGGTGCAGTCGGGAATTGATTACGACAATGCGCAGGCGGTAGCGAAAAAGTACCTGGCGACACCCTACGATCCGAAAGCCGGCCAAACCGCCGAAGCGACAACACCCGGAAATTAGCCACGGATAAACACGGATTTCATACACAGATCTGAATAAAATCCGTGAATGAAATCCGTGTTAATCCGTGGCTACGATTGAGATCTTGTTTTTCTCGGCGGCCGCGATCATTTCGTCGCGATCGAACATGAGCGTTTTGCCGGCGGTGATCGAGAGACAGGTCGCGCCGGCTTCCCTCATCGCCTCAATCGTCGGCACCCCAACAACCGGCACATCGAAACGCATGTCCTGATCCGGCTTCGCCACTTTCACAACCGTCAGCCGTCCATTAACCAACCGGCCCGCCCGTCTGATCGTTTCGTCTGTGCCTACCATCGCCTCGATCGCCACGCACGCCTTGCCACGCACGACTATCGTTTGACCCAGATCGAGCCGCGCGATTTCGCGCGCGATCTCGAGGCCGTATTCGATGTCTTCACGTTCCTGCTTCGACGGCTCGCGACGCGTAAGCGTCCCGATCTTCGGTAACGAATCCTGCAGGAAACACGTGGAATCAACGAGCTCGATCCCTTCGCTCTGTAGCTCTGAAGCGATGGCGCCGATCAGTGAGTCGGTATTGCGGCGGGGAAGTTTCAAAAGCACTTTCAACATCCGCGCATCGGGAACCGCGCGGCTGAAGATCTGAACGTGCTTCACCTGTCCGGCCATGATCGCCTTCTCCACACCTTCTTCCTTGAAGAACCGGATCATCCGGCCAAGCTGCCCGATGCCAACCCACTTCACACGCTCGGCACGCTGGTCCATCTCCGGATCGGTCTCCTCACGGATCGCGGCCACCACGAGTGGCACACCCGACCGGCGCGCACCTTCCACGACCATGAAGGGAAACTTGCCGTTGCCCGCGATCAATCCGAACTTCATTTGGTAACGCCGCGCTGGGACGCTTCGATGAACCGAAGCAAGTCGGAAACTTCAGGAGAGTCAGTTATCTCTTGCTTGATACGTTCAACCGCCTGGGTAGTGTTGAGCTTGGCTGACAGCAGCAGGTGAAATGCGTGATGAAGCGAATCGATGGTCGCGCGTGAATAACCGCGACGCTTCATGCCGGTGATGTTTAGTCCGTAACACTTCGCGTGATTGCCGACGGTCAAAGCAAAAGGCAACGCATCTTTGACGACGACCGAGTAGCCGCCGATGTACGCCTCTTTACCGACGCGGCAGAACTGGTGCACGCCGGAGTAAGCGCCGATGTTTGCGCGGTCTTCGATGATCACGTGGCCCGCGAGCGTAGCTGCATTGGCCATGATCACGCCGTCGCCGATCAGGCAGTCGTGAGCGATGTGGGCCTGCGCCATAATCAGGCAGTCGTCACCAACCCTCGTAAGCATACCGCCGCCTGCAGTACCACGGTGAATAGTGACGAATTCACGTATCTTGTTGCGCTCGCCGATGTGCGTTTCGGATGGCTCGCCTTTGTACTTCAGATCCTGCGAGGCGAGTCCGATAGAGACGAAGGGAAATACCTGCGTGCCGGCGCCGATCGTTGTACGGCCGTCGATGACGCAATGCGATTCCAGCCGCACGCCGTCGCCGAGCTGGACTTCATCTCCGATGATGCAGTATGGACCAATGAAACAGTCGTAACCGATCCGGGCCCCCGGACCCACGACTGCAGTGGGATGAATGGTGGTCGGGTGAGTGGCTGCGGACATCTTAATCGCTATAGGACCTACAGGACCTATTCTCTGGGCGCAACAATACTCATGATCTCGGCGTCAGCCGCCAATTGGCCCTCGACTTTCGCCTCGCCCCGCATGCGCTGCACGCGCGAGCCAATGCGCAACGCGGTAACCTCGAGCACCAGCGTGTCGCCGGGAACTACTGGACGACGGAAACGCGCTTCTTTGATGCCGGTAAACAAGACTAGTTTCTGATCGCGATCTTCGATCTCACGTAAAGCCAGGACCGCGCCGACCTGGGCCAACGCCTCAACTACCAGCACACCCGGCATCACCGGCGCGCCGGGAAAATGGCCCTGAAAAAACGGCTCGTTAATACTTACCTGCTTGATGCCTACGATTCGTTCTTTCGGCACCAGTTCAACAATCCGATCGACAAGCAGGAAAGGAAAGCGATGCGGCAGTAGCTTTTGAATTGCGAGTGAGTCGAGAACTGTTTCCATAAAATTGCCATAAAAAGGCACAAACAGGAAAAGCTGAGGCTTCAGTTTAACCCATTTGTGCTTTTTGTGCCTTTTTGTGGCTCTATTTTGGTGGCGTGGTGGTTGTCGCTGCTGTAACCGGATTCTTTGTGTTGAACTCGGTAATGAATGCGCGAGTGATGTCGATGCTATCTGCTGCGTAGAGCAAAGGTACTTGCGCCGCGTCGACGATCACATTGATGCCGCGCGCCTTTGCAAAAGCTTCGAGCGCTTTTCCAATCTCATCCTGCAGGGGCGCAAAGAGCTCATTCCGGCGACGATTGTAATTAGCCTGCGCGTCTTCACCTTTCCGCTGGATGTCTTTTTTCAACTGCTCGAGTTGATCGACCTTGGTTTGCAACGAACGCTGATCGATTGGCGTGCCGGCGGGCGCGGTTTGCAACTTGTTGATTTCTTCTTCCAGTTGCTGCCCCCTGGTTTGCAGCTGGCTGAGCTCGGTTCTGACTGCCTGAAACTCGCCATTCAGTTTAGTCAGCACGCTACTAAACTTCGCGATGCCGGTCTTCTGATCCAGAAACAAGTCCGTGTAGATCACCGCCATCTTGCTCATCGGCAAAGCCACCACAGGAGCTTGAGTAGACGGTGCGGGCGCTGTCGGAGTCGGTGTGGGCTGAGCAGCAGCAGGACGTCCGGCCGGCTGCTGTTGGGCGCTGATCGACGTCGCGAATGCTACGACGATCAGCGCGCTAACTGGAAAAAGATAATGTCTGATCATGGGTTTGAACCAAACCCTATGGCTGCGTCACTGACGCAGTTGCCGGGTTCTTGCTGTTGAACTCGGTGATGAACGCACGAGTTATATCGATGTTATCGGCAGCATAGACTAGCGGCACCTGACTGCCATCCACAATCACGGTAATGCCACGAGCTTTTGCAAAAGCCTCGAGGGCTTTGCCGATGTCCTGTTGCAACGGAGTAAAGATCTCCTGCCGCCGTTTGTTGTATGCAGCTTCAGCGTCCTCACCTTTGCGCTTGAACTCAGTGCTCAGTTGAGTGAGCTGGTCTCGCTTCTGCCGGAGAGCATTCGGATCGGCCACGTTCTGCGTGTCTTCGATCTCTTTGGTTAAGGTGGTGATCCTGGTCTGTAATCCCTGCAACTCGGTCCGGCGTGGCTCAAACTCACGGTTGAGCGAGGTGAGCAGGCTGTTGAACCTGGCAATGCCGTTTTTCGGATCGAGAAACGCATCCGAATAAATCATTGCCATCTTGCTGTCCGGGACGGCCACGGTGGTCGTTTGTGGAGCCGTCGCGGACGGCGCTGCGGGCGTCGTAGGTCTTGGTTGAGCTGGCTTCTGTTGTGCTGAAACGCAAAATGCAGCAGCCGTCAACAATGCGACCGCAGCGAAAGAACGAACTATCTTCATGACTTTCTTAAATTACTCCTTACGTTGAGGCGGTTAGACAAACCTCTTAGTTGTTTGTCCCACCACCATTGGTTGGCTCGGGCGCCTAAAAGGTGCGCCCGACACTAAAGCGAATGACTCTCTTTTTTTCGTTAAAGAAGAACGGGAACCCGTCAATGACCTGGTTTTCACGGGCATTGGGATTATACGCAAAGATCAACCGAAACGGTACATTGATGACGGGGACCTGGACTCTGACCTCCATACCCAAACTGGACCTGTAGTCGCCAATCCCGGCAAACAAACTCTGCGACAAGCGCACCACGCTGTTGACTTGCGCATCGCCGCGCATGAAGACGGGCTGGAAGCCTGGTGGCAATAACGTCCCCGGGTTTACGTCACCTGTTTGCGCCGCTTCGAGCTCGGCCTGCGTTACAAGGCGATTGTCACGGGCCACGAGACTACCGCCCCCAGCCGCCGACGCCGCCAAAAGCGGATTGTTACAGAGGGTGAGCGAGCTCAAGCTAATCGCTACCGGCAGGGTAAATCTCGGGCACTGCGCCGGAAGAAGAGCACCTACAGTCGAAAGGAACGGCTGGTCCGGGAGAACCTCACTCGAAAACGTCTGGTCGCTCTTGCTCCTAAGATTGAACGCGGTGCCAATGTCGGCGAAAGCAGCGAGACTTACCACGTCACTGATGATCGGTATGCGGTACTCGAAGTTGCCGAGTAGCTGGGTATCGCCGCCAACGGACGTAAACACCCGCCCCAGCGAAGCGACGTTGCTGCCCGAAGCTCCGGTAAACGTTCCCAGTGTCGCAGCAGATTGTGGGAACCCGGGCAATGGCGTCGCCGCGCCCACGGGGTTCGCGGAGATGACCACGTTCTGGGAAGTGATGAACCTATCCACCGGAGCAATGGGACTGATCGAACGCACATTGTAGCCACGAATGGTGAACTCATCGCCGAGGAAGAAGCGCTCGAAGATCGGGACGCCGGCTACAAAAGCGAGTGAGTTTGCATTCTGCACTTTATCCGTCGTCGCAAAACTGCCCACCGTCCCCGCAATGATGCGGAATCCGAACACTTCAGGATGTTGCGACTTCTTGCGTCGCATCGGGAAGTACTGTGTGTAAGAGAGCGTGGGCTGGTAAGTTCGTACGTCTCCGAACAGTCCAGCGACGGCGATAGCTGCTGAAAGCTCGCGGCCGCTGGTCGGATCTACGCTGGCGTTGCGAGTGTCGTAGCTGAACGTCGTCGTGACGCGGCTCGTCAGGATATTTGGCTGCCTGTAGATGACGGGGATGAAATTGGCATCACCGGGATCCGTGTTTACCTCAGGATCCTTCACGCTCGAAAGTGAGAGTTGATACGAAGCGCCCACGCGCGAAAACTGCGTGAAGCGTCGCTTGCGGTAAAACTCCGATAGCGGCGCGCTGACAAAGATCGAGCCGCCGTAAGAGTCGCGCGTGAACAGATTCTCTTCGTCAATATCGTTGAAATTGAATCCTTGGGTCAGCAGATCTTCCTGCGCGCTGAGGTTTTGTGACAGGAACGTTCCCTCGCCAAAGAACTTCTGCGAGAACGCAAAAACCGAGAAGCCCGCGCTTATCGGCCTGTCTTTGATGTACGGCTCGGTAAATGAAAACTGGAACGAGCGCTGTCTATTGCCCGCCGCGAGGTTGAACGAAAGCACTTCACCACGTCCGAGCAGGTTGTTGGTCGAGTATTCCAGACCGAAGAACGAGCCGCCGATACCTGAAATACCGCCGTTGAACGAGATCTGCTGGCGGCCACGCTCGCTGACCTTCAACACCAGATCGACCTGCGCTTCTTCGTCGTTGGTGCGTCGATCGACGTCTTTGTCTTTATCGATCGGATTGAAGTAGCCGAGCTGATTCAGTTTGACGACTGAGTATTCCCAGTAGACGTCGTTATAGATGTCGCCTTCGTTGATGAGCACTTCACGACGCAGCACGTTATCGCGTGTGAACGTGTTGCCGACGAATTCCAGGCGTCGCAGCGAGAATTGTTTTCCTTCGTCGATCGTGACGGTAAAGTCGACTATGCCTTCGTTTGGATTCGCGGGATTGTCTTTGAACGTCGGGACCGGCTCCGCGGTGTACTCGATGAATCCCTGCTGGCCGTAAAACTTCTTGAGGTTCTCAAAGAGGCCCTTGCTTACCTTTTCGCCGTCGGCGATGTCGCCTTTGTTGAGACCGATTACTGCCCTGATCTGATCCTCGGAGAAGATCGAATTGCCTTCGACCTTGAACTCACCGAGACGATAAACCTTACCTTCCACGATGGGAACGGTGATGCGAAGTCCTTCATCGACCGAAGATAAAAACGGTAGCGGCAGGATCGGGAAACCGGTGCGGCGCGGGCCCACACTCTCGACGCGCGGCTCGCCGTGCCGGGCCTGGAGATATCCCTTCGAGCGCATGTAGTTGTCGACCGCGCGCAGGTCGTATTCCAGCTTCTCGCGGTGCAGGATGTCGGAACCTTTGAAGCGAGTGATCAGGCCCGCTTCTTTGACGTACTTCATCGCGCTGCGGAGTTGACCATCACTGAAAATCGTGTTGCCCTCGAACTGGACCTCGACAACGCGAACCCGGTCACCTTCATTGATCACAAACGTAACCGCCAGCGACGTCGCTGAAACTTCGTCCGTCTGCTCTTCGACCGTCGCGTTCGGGTGTCCACCTTCGGCGAGCAGTTCCCTAATGACGCGCATCGCATTGCGGGTCTTGACCGGATCGTAAGTGGCCTCTTTCGACACACCGACGCGCCGCTCGCGAAACGCCTTGAGCACATCCGACTCCTGCACACTCTTCAGACCTTCAAACTGAAGGTCACGAATAATGGGCAGCTCTCTGACTTCGAAAATGATGTTTACGCCGCCTCGCGGGCCGTTTTCAGTCAGAACGCGAGTGGCGGTTTTGTCGAAAAACGTCAGCGACAGGAGCGTCTCGTAATCACGCTGGACCGCCGCTTCGCTGTACGTATCACCGGGCCGGGTTTGGATGTAATAAAGAATGTCGTCCTTGCGCAGACGACGATTGCCGATGATGTCGACGTTTTCGACGACTCGTTGTTGGGGTTGCGGTTGCTGGGCTGATACGCGTCCCGGCGTTACGAAGGTTGCAGTAATACCAATCAGTAGGCTCAAAAATAAGAGCCAAAACGCGCGATATGAGTGCATAGGCACCAATTCCCTCAACAGTTCTTACCGGGCCTCGAAACTTCGGGGAGCTTATGAGTGCTGAACTGGGTTCTAAGACAGCAGCTTTGATTCACTGTAATAATTGCCAGTTGCCAGCTTATGAGCAGCAAAGTGGCGCATTATAAGGCAAAAAACAGCAAACTCCAAAAGTGAACCCAGTTGCCGCTCAGGCACACAGACACAAAAAGCAGAAAAACAGATCTCCTCTTTTCATGTCTTCGTCCACAATGAAGAGCGGGGGCAAGCCCCAAATGCATACATTTTAATCAACGAGTATTAGGGGTAAAGGGAGAAAAATAAAAAATAAAAAATGAGGAAGAGGGGCTTGCCCCCGCTGTCTCAATGAATCAGTAGTGCGTCGTCAGCGGCTTCAACGCCTTCGGGGCGGAAGTCGAGATCCTGGCCATTCAGGAAGACCTCAACCACCGTCGCACCCTCAAGCTGGCCCTGAATCAGCGCCTCAGACAGGGGATCTTCAACGTATTTCTGCAATGCACGCCGGATCGGGCGAGCGCCGTACAAACGATCGGCACAAGTCTTTTCGACAATCCAACGCTTGGCTTCTTCCGTCAACCTGATGTTGAAGCCGTGCCGGCTCATCGTCTTGTTGATCTGATCGAGCTGCAACTGAACCACTTCGAGTAGTTCGTGATCGAGCAACTGATCAAAGATGATGATCTCGTCGAGACGATTGATGAACTCGGGATTGAACGTCTGCCGCACTGACGACATCACCATCTCTTCCACTTTTTCGCGCGTCGCATCGGAGTTCGCCTGGAACCCGAGCGTACCCTTCTTCTGAATGAAGCGGGCGCCGATGTTGGAAGTCATGATAATGATCGCGTTCTTGAAGTCGACCGTGTTGCCGAGCGCATCAGTCAGGATGCCATCTTCAAACACCTGCAGCAGGATGTTGAAAATGTCCGGATGCGCCTTCTCGATTTCATCAAACAAGAGTACCGAGTAAGGCGAACGCTTGATCCGTTCGGTTAGTTGTCCACCTTCTTCGTGGCCGACGTAGCCCGGCGGTGAACCGATCAGTTTGGAGACAGAATGCTTCTCCATGAACTCCGACATGTCGAAGCGAATGAGCGCGCGTTCGCTGCTGAATAAGAACTGCGCCAGCGAGCGCGCCACTTCCGTTTTGCCGACGCCGGTTGGGCCGAGAAACAGGAACGAGCCAACCGGACGCAGCGGATTCTTCAGACCAGCACGCGAGCGACGAATCGCGCGAGCGAGCGCAGAGATTGCGGGACGCTGAGAGATGACGCGTTTGTGCAGCTCGACTTCGATCCGTAGCAGCTTCTGCGTCTCTTCTTCTTTCAAAGAGTTGACCGGGATTCCGGTCCAGCGTGCGATCACGTCTTCAACGTCGTCGCGTGTTACTTCAGCGGAAACGAGCGCGTCTTCATCATGCTGAACGCGCAAGCTCGACGTGTCGCCGTAGGATCGCGACCACTCGTTTAGTTCGTTCCAGTCGGCGAGATTGCCTTGTTCGCGACGTACGCGGAGTTTCACGCGCGCGCCTGCTTCGTCGATGACGTCGATTGCTTTGTCAGGCAGGAAGCGATCGGGAATGTAGCGATGCGACTGGTAAACAGCCGCTTGCAACGCATCGTCTGTGTAACGAACCTGGTGAAAACTCTCGTAACGTTCGCGCACGCCGTCGAGAATGCTGACGGCTTCGGCTTCAGATGGAGGCGGAACCTTCACCGCCTGGAAGCGACGTTCGAGCGAGCGATCCTTTTCAATCGACTTGCGAAACTCCGCGGGTGTTGTAGCGCCGATGCACTGAATCTCACCGCGTGATAATGCGGGTTTCAAAATGTTGGCTGCGTCGAGTGAGCCTTCAGCCGATCCTGCGCCGACCAACGTGTGCAGCTCATCGATGAAAACGATGTACTGCGGATTCTCAACCAGCTCGCGCATGATCTGTTTCAAGCGCTCTTCAAACTGTCCGCGATACTTCGTGCCCGCGACGATCAACGAGAGATCCAGCGAAAGGATGCGTTTGTGTTCGAGGAACGAAGGCACATCGCCGCGCACGATTCGCTGTGCGAGACCTTCGACGATCGCAGTCTTACCAACGCCAGGCTCGCCGATCAGTACCGGATTGTTCTTGGTACGGCGGCACAGGATCTGTACGACTCGTTCGATCTCGGCTTCACGACCGATTAGTGGATCGAGTTTGTCGTTGGCGGCATCGTCGGTGAGATCGCGCGAGAATTCAACCAGGTGCGGCGTGTCTTTCTTTTGCGAGGTGCGCGCCTCAGCGCCGGACTGGCGTGCGATCTCGTCGCGCACCGCGTTCAGTCGTAAGCCGCGTTCGTAAAGAATCTCCGCGGCCATCGAACGCTCTTCTCGAAGCAGACCGAGCAGCAGATGTTCGGTGCCGATGTGGCGATGCTGAAGGCGATCGCTTTCCTCGTGCGCATAAGCAAGCACGTGTTTGGTTTCAGGCGCCAGCGGCAGTTCGACTGAAGTCGAGATCTTCTCGCGCAGCAGTGTGCGGCCTTCGATCTCTTTGCGAATTGACTCGATGGAAACTTGTGCGCGAGGGAAGAAGCGGCCGGTGAGGGTCTTGTCTTCACGCATCAGTCCCAACAGAAGATGCTCCGGCTCGATGGCAGGAGCTCCGAACTGTGACGCTTCGTAGCGCGCGAAGAAGATTACACGGCGCGCTTTTTCAGTATAGCGTTCGAACATCTTGTTATTGGTAGAACGTCCTTATAAATAATAACCGCGGGCATTATAACCTATGACAACTCTCACGGGAATTTATTGT
>JAICQI010000858.1 GCA_025937955.1 Pyrinomonadaceae bacterium | reverse complement strand
TCGCTGGCGTTCGGCGCAGAAGGCGGGGCTCAAGGAAGTGCCGTGCGTCGAGATGGAAGTTGACGAGGGTACGGTGGCGGAGATTGCGCTGATCGAAAACATGCAGCGCAAGGATCTGACGGTTTGGGAAGAAGCGGATGGATTGCTGGCGTTGTGCGAGCGTTTTGGTTACACGCACGACGATGTTGCGCGCAAGGTTGGTAAGAGCAGGACGACGGTCAGCGAGGCATTGGCAATCGCGCGCATTCCTGATGACGTGCGGGAAGTTTGTCGCGCTGCGGATATTAATGCGAAGTCATCGTTGCTTCAGATCGTGCGCCAACCGGACGATGATTCGATGCGACGTTTTGCGAAGGAGATCGCGTCAAAAGGATTGAACCGAAACGACGCGAGGGAAGTGCGACGCCAGGAGATGGGCCCGCGCGTAGTGCCCGACAACAAACCCTACACCTTCAAATACGCTTCACCTGAAAAGGACTTCAATATCGAGATCAAATTTCGCGCTTCTCAGGTGAGTGACTCCGAGGTCGCTCTGATCTTGCGCGCCGTCGCCGACGAGATCGACGACGAACCAGCAGTTTAGGCTTTTAGGCTCTTTTTCTTCTCTGCAGCAGCACGCTTTTGTAACGACTTCGCCCAGCGCTCGAACGTTGGTTGAAGTGGTTTGAATAGTCTCGCCCTGAAGGTGTGTTTCTTCTCGTTCCACGCTTTTAACTGCTTCTCAGTGTAGGCGCGCACGGCAGGCTCGAGTTGGGTCTTCTTGAGCGAGTGCTTCAGTGTCAGATGGTAGTGTTGCGCTACGAGGGAAAACACCAGCGCCACGAGGTTACTTTTGAACGAAAGCCGCGGGATTACCCGTTTGTGAAATGGTTTGTCAGCGGGCAGCAGAACGTTGACCGCGATTTCGAGCCAGGCTCCTTTGGGCCCCTGGCGCGGATGATAAAGTCCGGGCAGCTCGGTAGCCTGGAAAGGTCCTTTGATTCGCGGATCGGTGATAAAAGGCACCAGCCTGATGCGCTCGATACCGCGCGTGTGTTCGCGTGGCAGGCTATCGAAGGCACTCTCAATCTGCTCCAAAGCGCCTTTCGGCAACGAGCCCTCATACTGGTTTTCAATGCGTATGGCCATCGGGCCACTTTAGGGGATGGCGAAAGTACGGTCAAGTGAGGGTAAGATCTGCGTTTTATCCGCGTAATCTGCGGCTAAAACTTGTCGGTTACAGCGCCGAGACTGGCGCTACTTACCAACGCCGCATATTTCGCGAGCACACCTGTTTTGTAACGTTGTACTGGTGGACGCCAACTCTCATGCCTACGTGCTAACTCTTCATCCGGAACATTGAGTTGCAGCACTCTACGCTCGGCGTCGATCGTGATCGAATCTCCTTCATTTACCAGCGCCAGATTGCCTCCCACCGCAGCCTCCGGCGCAACGTGACCGACAACCATTCCATGCGTCGCACCAGAAAAACGACCATCAGTGATCAGCCCGACTGAATCTCCGAGTCCGGCGCCGATGAGTGCTGACGTCGGCGCCAGCATCTCCCGCATCCCGGGACCGCCTTTCGGACCCTCGTAACGAATCACGACCACGTCGCCAGGTTTGATCTCCGCAGCCAGAATCGCGTGCAGGCATGACTCTTCAGAATCAAACACACGCGCCGGCCCGGTGATCATTTTCTTCTTCACTCCGGAAACTTTCGCGACCGCCCCCTCGAGCGCGAGATTGCCGCGCAGGATCACAAGGTGTCCTTCCGGATAAAGCGGGTTATCCCACTGGCGGATTACGTCCTGATCTTCCCGTGGGTTCTCTGGTATGTCAGCCAGCGCTTGTTCGACAGTCTCGCCACTGATTGTCAGCGCATTGCCGTGCAGCAGGCCTCGACTCAGCAACGTCTTCATCACTTGCGGTATGCCGCCAGCCTTGTGCAGATCTGTCGCGACGTACTTACCCGAAGGTTTCAAGTCACAAAGCACCGGCACACGTTCCCGGATTCTTTCAAAGTCATCGAGGGTTAGCTTCACTTGTGCGGCGTGAGCAATCGCAGTCAGATGCAACACTGCATTCGTCGATCCACCAACAGCCATCACAACCGCAATCGCATTCTCAAAAGCTTCTCGGGTTAAAAGCTGTCGCGGCAGGAGCTGTTGTCGAACAGCACGAGCGAGAGCTTCTGCTGAGGCGCCGGCGTTGTCGACCACCTCGTCACTCTCCGCTGCCATCGTGGAAGAGTAGGGAAGTGCCATTCCCAACGCTTCGATCGCGGACGACATCGTGTTGGCAGTAAACATGCCGCCACACGAACCGATGCCAGGGCACGCGTGCCGTTCGATCTCGAGCAGATGATCTTCGCTGATCTTCCCGGCGCAGTATTGGCCCACCGCTTCGAACGCGCTCACGATTGTCAAGTCTTCGCCATTGTAGTGACCCGGCCGGATTGTGCCGCCGTAAACGAAGATCGCAGGGATGTTCAGACGTGCGATCGCAATCATCGCGCCGGGCATGTTCTTGTCGCAGCCGCCGACCGCTACGAGCCCATCGGCTGACTGCGCCTGGCAGACCGTTTCGATCGAATCGGCGATCACCTCACGCGAGACGAGGGAATACTTCATCCCTTCAGTGCCTTGCGAGATTCCATCGCTGACT
>JAICQI010000792.1 GCA_025937955.1 Pyrinomonadaceae bacterium | reverse complement strand
GGCCGCAAAGGCTCCCACGAAAGATCCTTGCCGTGACTCCAGCGACTCTGAACACCCGGCATCCGGCGGCTAAGACCTTCCTCCGCCCACGCTTTCCAAGGATGCGACTCCAGCGCGTTCTTGCGGTACGGTTTCAGGAACTCGACCAACTCAATGCGTTTCTGGTCCGTAAAACTGGCACATACGCCGACGTGATGGAGCTTGCCCGCGTCGTCGAATAATCCAAGCAGCAACGATCCGATCCGATCACGCTCGCCTTTCTTGTGCCAGCGAAAACCACCGACGAGACAATCACATTCGCGCGCGTGTTTGACCTTCAACATAACGCGCTTGTTCGATTCGTAAGTTCCTTCAACGGACTTGGCAACCACACCGTCGAGACCCGCGCCCTCGAAACGTCGAAACCAGTCTGACGCCTTATCGAAATCGGTGGTGGCGGGTGTCAGGTGCAACGGCGGCTTCGCAGATGAGAGTAGCGACTCCAACTTGCGCCGGCGTTCCTCAAACGCTTCGCCGCGCAGATCTTTTTTCCCTTCGGCGAGTAGATCGAAGAAGACGATCGAGGCTGGAATCTGTTCTGAGAGTAATTTGACTCTGGATGCAGCGGGATGAATGCGAAGCTGGAGCGAGTCGAAATCGAGCGCACCGTTTTGCGCTACGACCACCTCACCATCGAGCACGCAGCGGGTTGGTAACTGCTTCAGAACCGGATCGATCAATTCGGGAAAGTATCGATTGAGTGATTTTTCGTCGCGGCTCTGAATCATCACTTCTTTGCCGTCGCGAAAAATGAGCGCGCGAAAGCCGTCCCACTTCGGCTCAAAAATCCAATTGCCTTCAGCCGGCAGTTGATCGACACGTTTTGCGAGCATCGGCAGGATCGGCGGGTTTACTGGAAGCTGCATGCCCTAACTTTGCCACAAAAAAGCACAAAAGGCACAAATAAAGTCTTTGTGCCTTTTGTGCCTTTTTGTGGTTTTAGTAGGTCCGCGGAGTGTTTCTGGGCGGTGTCACTTCCGCGGACCCTTTGTGGCCCCCTCACCAAGGCCACTACCTGAGACTAAGGCCCGGACCTCAAGTCTCAGTTTCGGCGGCGACGCTCAGCAACATGTCGCGCGAAGCGCCGAGCACTGCGAGTGCTTGATCGCGAGTGACCATGGGAAACTGGTCGAGAAAAGTGTCCATGGTCTGATCGTCTTCCAAAAACTCAAAAAGCAATTTGATCGGGATTGATGTTCCCACAAAGACTGCGCCGCTGCTCGTCTCTCGCGGGTCGCGTTCGATCACATCTGCCAGCTTCATTGCGCTGAAGCATCCCCCGAGTCCGCAGAAGCGATCTTGATGCGCCGCATGCTTCTGCGGACTCAACCTGGCCCCCTCACCAGGTTTATCAAGCTCAGTTTTCTATTTACGATTTTGGCTGAAACGCTTTACGATGCACTCGTCTTTGACAATTAGCCACGGCCAATGCGCAGCTTATTCTCCCACCCTGACGAGTGATGAGCATCGCCGGCGAGCTTGAAAGGTTAAGACTCGCGGCGGCAATCGAAAGCGACTGCATCCTACTCCCATCAGGGACTATATGCAAGCATTATCTTTGCTCAACTGAGAGTACCGCGAGATTTAGCGGTATAGGGCGCTCATCGGGAGGCGACTCCTGATGGGAAATCCGCGGCCCCGACCGGATCGCTTGAGTGAAAAGTTGCGCCAGATTCGGGAGCGACTGGGTCTGTCGCAGAGTCAGATGGTCACCCGGCTGGGCCTCGGTAACATGAAGGCGAGTCGCATCTCGCAATACGAGACCAACGACCGCGAACCCTCTTTGAAGACGCTGTTGGAGTATGCCTACGCGGCCGGCGTCCACCTCGAAGAAATCGTCGACGACGACCTCGAACTCCCCGACAAAATCCCCGGCAAAGTCCACCGCCGCACCCGCGAGCAGCAGGATCAATCCGACTCTACACGTCCCACCCAATAACGGTCGCTATAAAACTATCCACACCCTCGAAGAAATTTAGCCACAACAAGGCATAAAAGGCTCAAAGAGAGGGAATATGGATGCTCACCTAATCATTCATTTTTGTGCTTTTTTGTGGCTCTGAAGGAGATTGATCACGTCCACGTTTTTGGCGGCCTCGAGTGCGGTGCCGTACTCCAGGCCGTGTTCACTTCCGTGCAATAAACCTTTCGCGTCGATGTTCGCGCCGGCGGCGAGAAGCATTTGCACTATGGCCGCATCTCCCATCTGGGCGGCCAGGATCAAAACAGTTCGTTTGATATTCGGGTGGTCGTATCCGATCGCGTACTCATGATTTGCATCGGCGCCGGCCTTGAGCAGTTCCTTAACCTTCAGCTGGTCCTTCTTGCCGATAGCAGCTCGCAGAAACGCGTTCAGGACTACCCGTGGCTGTCGTTTCTTAGCTTTATTCTTCAGCAACTCCTGTATGGCTGACTGGTCCTTCTCATAAGCAAGAATTACTGGAGTGGTGCCAAGCACGTCGCTGCGATTTGCGTCTGCGCCACGGTCCAACATCGCCTTCACTAATTGCGTCTCACCCAAATTGATCGCCCGCATCAATAACGTCTCACCGTTTTCATTCGGCGCATTGACGTCACCGATATTCCCCCGCAACAACAACAAGCGCGCAGCCTCAATACGACGCTTCGTCAGTTTCGCAGTCTCTTGAGGATTGTATGGAGAGGGTTCCTGAAGCGCGTACATCAACGCCGTCGCACCCTTCTGATTCGCAACACTCGCATCAGCGCCAGCCTGCAAGAGCGCTTCGACAACCTCAACGTCGCCTCGATCAACCGCAAACATCAAAGCCGTGCGGCCCTCTTTGTCTCTGGTATTGACTTGCGCGCCGCGCGCGACGAGCAGTTGGACCTTCTCGGCTGAGTTTGCCTCCATCAGCGCCGTCTCTCCGTCGCGCCCGAGACAGTTCACATCGGCGCCTTTCGCCAGTAGCAACCTCATGATCTCCGCAGCAGGCGGCGGCAGGGGCTGACCTCGCGGCGGATTCATTTCCGGAATGCTGCGG
>JAICQI010000817.1 GCA_025937955.1 Pyrinomonadaceae bacterium | reverse complement strand
GCTAAGAACTAATTCGTTCTCAAATCGCAGAGTGCCAGCGCCCAGTCCCAACCGAGCTTCTCGTAGTGCTTGCGAAAGGCACCGATCGATCCGGTGTAGTCACGAATCCCATAGCACGTGTCGTTGAGTATTTTGTCAGCTCGTTCGACCTCACCCTGATTGAAGAGTTCACCTGCACGGCGAACCCAGTTCCGAGGATCCTGCTCCGTCAGAATCCATTTGTGATCGTCGGAAAACAGATCCGGAAATTCCTTTAACAGCGCGCGTCCCAGTTCGAAGTATTCATTAAGATCTGCATCGTAGGCCGTGTAGTGATAACAATCGAGTGATCGCGCACAGCGTTCTGCCGCGTCACGCCGGTTGTTGAGGGCTACAAGGGATTTGACCGCTCCGACGTAGAGCGCCATGCAGCCCGGTTCAACCGCGAGTCCCTTTTCGTATTGCGCGAGCTTTTCAGCCGGAGTATCTAAAAAGATGGCGTCGACATAAAAGGCATATGCCGTTCCACCGAAATGAGTAATCATTAACTGTCCGACATCATCACGTTTGAAGTTTCCATGACGGCCTTGCTGGTAAAAGTCGGCACCGAAGGTTTCATTCCCTAAAGCAACCGAATCCGAAAACGATTTCAACATCTTTCCTTCTTCGTTCCCCCAGCCTTCTTCTTCCAACAAGGCGCGGTAGACAAACTGCTCGAGGGAGTTTGCGATTTCGATCATCTCGCCTTCGTCATCCGCGCGCATAACGGCGAGTCGTCCGGAACGGACGTCCTGCGGCCTTAAGTGCAAACACGCGCGAAACGTCTCACGGCCAAATGGCAATAGAAATATCGGCAACCAGGATTCGCACTTCTCTTTGACTTCGTCGAGACTCGAGTAAAAACGAGAGTGACCGACGGACGTTCCGGCAAGTCGATCGATGATTTGCAGTTTTTCAGCAATAGCCTGACTGACTCGCCCCTTGAAAAACTCGGTGAGTGAAGGTTTCTGCGTCATCGGAACGCCTCTTGTTGAGTACTAAAGCTTATAAATGTCCTTGATCAGTTCGATGATTTCGGATTGTAACACCCTCCAACGATTGCCGATTCCTCCAGCACTGACTAAGTGGAACAAATCGTGGAGTTCGTCAAGCGAGCCACCAACTTTTCGCAGCGCCAGGATAAGATTGGTTTTTGTGACTGCTAGTTCGGGGAAAATCGATTTATAGAGTAGGTGGTGCACCTGTACGCGTTCGGGCAGCTCCGTGATGCGGTTCTTCAGAGTAGTCTTGAAACCAGTCTCCAGCTCCTCAACAACAGACTTCAAAGCTGTGTTCATCTCGCTGCGCGCTTTGGCGTACAACTGCTTCATAACGTCGTCGGGAAGGTTCGGCTTCAAGACGCCGTTCTCGAAATACTTGGCGAACTTACTGTCGCCATCTGCGATCCTCTTCAGCGCCCGCTCCCAAACCTCGGCGAGTATCGGGTTCTCCTGGACATGTTGACTCCTGAACTGTTGAAAGAACGTACGAACCCTCTCTTTCAACTCCTTGGAAAGTTTACCTGTACCTTTCTCAACAGCTTCCCCTACGGCCTTGGCGATACTCTCAGCTTCAGCTCGCGTCGTGGGTGCAAGGCCTTCGCCAGCCTTCGCTATGTCTTTTAAGCTCTGCTCAGCTTCCTCCTTTGTTATCTTCTTTCGACCAAGTAGAACTTCGGGATTAAAACGGCCCCACAATTCAATGAATCGACCGCGCATGCGGAAGAAGAAACCACGGAAGCGCGACTTCGCGAGTAGCTGCTTAGTAAGCTCGCCAATAGTCTTAACTCCCTCGCCGAAGCCGTTCTTGAAGCCCTGAATTATGAGTTTGGAATTTGCAACACCGGCCTTGAATGCGGTCTTCCCCGCGACTGCCAGTTCGCGGCCCGCTTTGACAGTCGTCTTGGCGAACGTCTTGGCAGCGCCAGCCGCAGCTTTTGCCGTTGCTTTCAAGCCGGACTTGAGAACCTTGATGATGCTGCCGAGGTTGAAGAGAAGCGCAAAAACCAACTCGATGACGAGGATCGCAAAACCACGTGCGAGAGCTTTGGCCCCGCCCTGTAAATCTCCACCCCACGCAAGCTTGATGAAATCTCCGACATACGACGCTGCGCGAACTATCGCGACGCCAACCAGGATTGCCGCAATTATCGTGAGCAACGGTGGTATTGCTGCGAGGAACGCTCCTCCAGTCAGAACAGTCAGCAACAATGCAACCAGAGCGCCTATTGCAAAGGCGACAATGATCTTGACCTTGTTGCACGACCACCATTGACTGATCCCCTTCTTGATCTGTCCCCACATGTAACTGAATCGTTGAGACGACGTGAATGGACCATAGATCCGCATGTGGTCGGGAACGGCATCGTCTTTGGCAGGTTCTTCTTCTTTCTTGGCATCGCACGTGTGCGGTATTTCCTGGTTCTCGAGATGTGCCAATTGTTGCTCTGGCGTCATGTTGGCGACGTCGGGAGTGGCGGCGGCCGGAACCGGACCCGCACCGTTGCCCTGTTCCCTTGTTGGTAGTGTTGGGCTGACGCCAGGCGCGTACGCGGCCGCCGTCTCGCTCAAAACGGCGTCGCGCTCGTTCTCAGGCTTGTCGTTCTGACCAAAGTGAAACTCTTCGCCCTCGGCTAATGGCGGTAGCTTCGCGAGTAGTTCGGGTTCGAGTGTCAACTCTGCCACGTGCGACATCTCGACATCCGATTCTTCCAAACTCGGCTTCTTGAGCACGCCAGCGTCTGAAGGACTCAAGGCCCCCGATTCGACGGCCGTGTCGGCCGCAGTGGCCGTGTCTCCTGGTTTTGTTACTTTCTCGATCGGTAACGGCT
>JAICQI010000037.1 GCA_025937955.1 Pyrinomonadaceae bacterium | reverse complement strand
TCGCGAACCACTCGCGCACGTCAAGAGAAAGACCTTTCTGGGACCTGCGCTTCGAAAACTTCTCACGCCTAAAATGCTGGTCTTTTGTGCGTACATTTTCTTAGCGACCCTCATCATGTGGGGAGGCATTAACGATCTCGTTGCCTTTTACATGAGCCGTGACCTGCACGCGTCGCCCGCGCAACTGGGCACATACGGAGCACTGGTTGGCGTGGGCGCGATAATAGGCGCATTTGCCGGGGGCAGGGCGCTCGATCGCTGGAGTAAAAAACACGCCGCTTACATTGCCGTATTTCTCATCTCGATTGCCGCAGTCTTGATCGGACTGACTACGAGGATATCGTCGATGTACGTCTTAGCTGTGTTTTGGGGAATAGCGTTCGGTTTTCAACAGACGGTTCTCGTGGCGTTGGCCATGCGACTGACTGACGTACGCGCTTCGGCCTCGATGTTTACCATCCTGATGACCATTGCCAACCTCGGCTTAACAGTTGGCGAGGGCGTAACAACCTCACTGACAGACGACATCAGTTTCTCGGTAATCTTCTGGTTACTCTCGGCAGTCAATTTACTTCTGATCTTTGGTCTTTGGATTTTCTTCAAGCTAATGCGCAGCGATAAATCGTTCGCATGACTACAGCGAAACATTCGAATTGATGGAGGTTCACAATGGTTGACAGTTACGACGCCATCGTTATCGGAGGCGGACCGGGCGGTTCTGCAATAAGCACACTACTGGCGCAGGCGGGTCGAAAGATTCTGCTGCTCGAGCGCGAAGAGTTTCCGCGCTATCACATCGGCGAGTCTTTGCTCTCCGGCACCGCCGACTTGCTCAAAAAACTCGGCGTGTTGGACAAGATGGAGCAGGCACGTTTCGTTAAGAAGTTTGGCGTGAGCTGGATTTGGGGAGTGAAGCGAGACCTGTGGACCGTGTACTTCAAAGACGCTCTCGCCACCCCGTATGACTTCGGTTACCAGGTGGAGCGAGGCCCCTTCGATGAGATGCTACTCAATAATGCGCGAGAGCACGGCGTGAATGCACTCGAACGTCATCAAGTGGTGAATCTCACGTGGGACGACGGCCGAGTAAACGGAGTCGAATATGAATCAGCGGCAACCGGAACGCGAACAACTGTTGAAGCACCATGGGTCATTGATGCTTCAGGCCAGTCCAATTTCATAACGCGACAGGTCGCCACCAAGCGGTGGGACGAGAAGCTAACAAATATGGCCCTTTGGAATTATTGGGAAAACGCTCACAGGCCGGACGGTATAGACGCCGGCAACACTTTCCTGCCGACCTTCAGCGAAGGCTGGTGGTGGTTCATTCCATTGCGCAACGAAATCACGAGCGTCGGTGTCGTGCTGGATCGCGAAAACTACCTGGCAGCAAAGAAAGAGGGCATGAAAGACTACTACTTAAACGCGATTCAGCGAACACCGGAACTTGCAGAACGCCTGAAGTCCGCAAAGATGATCGACGAGATGAGGGTTCTCAAGGATTGGTCGTACACCTACGATCAATTTTATGGACGAGGTTTTGTCGCGGTTGGTGATGCGGCATGCTTTATCGACCCGTTACTCTCGACCGGCGTCCACCTGGCGATGCTGTCTGGTTATCTCGGAGCAGCCTCACTCAATACACTTCTGGACGAACCCCAGAACGAAGAGCAGATCTTGTCCTTCTATCAGGAGCAGTACTCGCGCGAGTTCAACCGGCTCAAGGACCAAATTTATTTCCTTTATGGCGGTCACTCTTCGCCCGAGTCTTACTTCTGGCATGCACGCAAAACGATGGACATGCCCGGAGCGAGTCCAAAACAGGCATTCGTGTCATTGATCGCGGGCGCCTACGAGCATCGCTCATGGTATCGCCGTTTCATTATGAACCTGGACGTGCCCGACCAGGTGCGCAAGCTGGCGGATGGAATCTTCACGGGCCAGGCATCCGGCTCACAAATGGTTTCGACTGATGCTCCGCTCGAACGCAATCCGAGGTGGCAGGAAAGGGCAAGCTTCGCTCTCGATGGGCTGCACTTGCGCCCGTCCACCATCCTGACTTCGGCTGATGGTAACAATCTTCCTCTCACGCCTGACATGAGCTTGGTGCTGAAACACATAGACGGAAGTAAGAATTCCGCGCAACTGCTCGAGGAAATCGGAGAGAACGACGAAAGAAGAAACACGCTTCGATCGGTTCTGAATGAAGCAATCACGCACGGCGCAGTCGTGGTTTCAAAGGAAGTCGCCGCCCAAGTCTAGATCACAAGGCTTGCCTCAAAGTAGAAATCGCACTTGGACCGGGTCAGTACAGGGAGCGGTAGCGACCTGGTCGAATCATTAGAGTCAGAATCGTCTGGACATATCGCATGCTGATCACTGACCAGGTCGCTACCGCTCCCTGTACTGAACCGATCCAAGAATCATCCTGAAAGGAGAACACCATGTCAGTAGTGAAACTGGTTGAGAAGGACGAAGCGACCGGTAAAGTGGAACTAGTCTTCAACGCTGTCGAACAACAGTACGGGTTCGTCCCGAATATCCTCAAAGCCATTGCTAACTGTCCCGATCTGCTCGCGACCTTTGCGCCCTTTTGGGGCGGCATTTACACGTCGCCTGTCATTAGCGCGCGCGATCGCGCCATCGCCGCCCTCGCAACGGCCCGAGCACACAACTGCAATTACTGCGTGTCGCACATGTCTGCTTCAGCTATGAAGGCTGGTCTAAGCGGTATCGAAATCGCGGCGACCACGTTGAACAGCTGCGACGCTCTGCCGAATGAGCGAGAGAAGTTGATTGTCGAGTACGCAACCACGCTTACGAGAGATACCGGCGGCGTAACGGACGAACTGCGCGCGCGGCTGAAGGAGCAGTTCAATGATGCTGAGCTGGTGAATCTGACGCTGGTTATCGGTCTTTACAATCTAACGGGACGCTTCTTGAAATCTCTGAATATCGAGGTCGAGGACGTTTTCCAAAACATGCCGGCGGCCAGTGCATCGGCGTGAGTGATCCTGACAGTTGGCGAGGAGGTAAACATGATCAATAACGGCAACGAGTCGGTACGATATGTCGTAGCTGGGACTCCGGCTGAGTTCGAGATGGTCGATCAACTGTGGCGAGAAGTTTACGTCGAAGAGCGGAGATGGCTTCCACCCGAACCAAAGAACATCTACGCAGATAAATACCATCCGCACTCAGCCTACCTGCTCGCTATCAAAGACGAAACGCCGATCGGAACTATGCGTATCGTTCTCGACTCGCAAGTCGGCTTGCCGATCGAACAGTTCTTTGTGCTCGGTCCTTTGAAGGAAAGCCAGAAATTCGCTGAGAGTCAGAGATTGATCGTCTCGCCAACCTTCCGTAATCGGAAGGTCAAAGGCGCTCCGTATGGCATGTGGGCCGCGCTCATCAAAGCCTGCGTACACTACTGCTTTTTGCACAGAGTCTCATACGTTCTCGCCGACGTCTTCACCGATGCTGCAAACCTTCCGATGGTCGAGAAGTTCGAGCGGATTGGATTCCACAAGATTGGCTGTCCTTTTCAAGACACGGAGTTAGATGCACCGGGAAGCAGCATCGCCATGCTGCTCACGTTGTCGCAACTTCTGGCGCGCGTGTACACGTCACCGAGCCCGTTTTTCGAATACCTGCTTCAGTTTGATCCAGCGTTCGCTTTTTACCGGACGAATGGAGAGATCTTGTTACGTGAAGGTGCATCCATCGCGGATGTGCAAACGATGACCGTCGCATCATGAGCGCCATCAAAGAGAGGTTCAAACCATGGAGTTATGGAAAAAGATTGTTGATGATGAAGGACAGGAGATTCTGGATCTGATTCTTACGTTGTTGGTCAATTTCTATTACGCGGAGCTGGACATAATCGATGTTTGCGGCAGGTGGATCCCGCGCCGCTCAGTTCTCGACGAGAAACTCATGCTGGTCGAGCACGCGTGGGATGAAATGCGCCACGCGCAACACTTCAAAAATGGCGTCGAAGCACTGGGTCTGAAATGGGATGAGCTGGATAAAAACAAATACTATCTCCCGGACCAGTCAACCCGGTTCTCCAAATTGCTGAATAGCGATGATGAGATTGAGGTGCTCGTGGGCTTGAATCTCTATTCAGAAGGAGTTCTGGCGATGGAAGAGCTGGCCCAGTTACATCACAACAAGCCGGAGTATTTCCCGAAATTCGGAGAGATTCTTACCGAGGAAGGACGCCACTTGAAATTCGGCATCACTGTCGCGCGCAGGCGGTTTAAGGAGAGCGAAGAAGCGCGAGCAAAGGCCCAGGAGTATTGCGATCAGTTCGTGCACCACCTTCAGCAATATCTGTGGGAAGACATAAACGACGCTATCAATCTCGGAATTCATCTGAAGTATCTGGACCCCGACTACCGGATGAAAGCGGTAAAAAGATTTGAAAACGTAATGTCCGCCGTCAATTTGTCTGTCAACTGGCCGGCGAGTGGACCGCTTTCAGAGGCCCGCCTTGCAGCAGCTCATAACTAGCGGTAGACGCATTAAAGGAGACGGCAAAATGTATTTCGAGGAAGCGCTTACCAGCCTCGAGCCTGAGCGCAAAACGTGGATTGATCAAAATCCGATCTTTGCAAAGATTCAGGACGGAAGCTTTACCCGTTGGCATTATCTCGCTTATCTGAAAGAGACCTATCACCTCGTGCGACACACGCCCACGTATCTGAAGGTCGCCGCCGAGCGTATCACCGACAACGAGAATTGGCTGCGAGATTACTACCTGCAGTTTGCCGAGGATGAAACCGGACACGAGTTGCTCTGCGTCCACGACATACGAGCTCTCGACGCCGAGCCGGAGCAAGTCCTCGCGGATAAGCCGCTCGGCGGTAGTTGGGCCATGATCACGCAGAACTACTTCTTGTCGTCATTTGGGAATCCTGTGTCGCTCATCGGCGACACCATCGCGACTGAAGGACTGGGATCCAGTCTTGCAACCGAGATGGCCGACATACTTGAAAAGAAGTATGGCTTCCCGCATAACGCGACGACTTTCCTGCGCGTCCATGGCGAAGCTGACGTTGAACATACCGAAGCGGCCCGACAAGCCCTCGAATCCTTCGGTCGCGAGCAGACCCATTACAACGACATTCTGCACACGTGGAAAATGACGCTTCGTTACTACGGCCAGTTGTTTTCTGATGTGTTGGCTCAGGGTGACGAGTGGGCCAGGCAACACAGCAGTGTCCCCAGTGTCCATTGACGCCGGTTCAAACGGTGCAGGGTCCCTACCTTTAGCGGCCCGTCAGATCCCGCCGCTCGCCGCGATGGTGTCTTCAATGCGGGATCAACGCGGCCGAGGCGTGTCGTTCACGAGCGCGAACAGCGTCGTGTACAAGAGTTACGCAACCTGTTACGAGGAAGCGTGTAATCTCGCAGCCGCTTTCGAGGCACTGGGAGTTGGAGAAGGCGACATCGTGGCCATTCATGGCGCCAACTCATACGAATGGCTCCTGGCTGATTTGGCTTGCGTAATAATCGGCGCCACGTCGCTGGCCCTTTATCCAAACGCGCCGCCTTCACGCGCGCTCGCCTACGTGAAAGAGATGGGCGCAAAGCTTCTTCTCACCGAAGCCACCGGCTCAAACAGTGAAATGCGCGCGGCCCTTTGCAAAGTGATCAGTCTCAGCAACAAAGACGATCCGGAGCTGGATTCGGTTGGGAGTTTGGCGCGCAAGTTTCAGGGTGACGTGTCGCGGGAGCCGAAGTTGAAACCAGACGCTGCGTTCACGATCGTTTCAACGAGCGGAACGCTTTCCGAACCGATGTTTTTTGCGGTTCATTCGTTGCCGTTGCTCTACACCATGGAGCAGTTCAAGAAAAATTACTCGCTGTCTGACAGTGACACGATTCTGCTTGCGCTGCCACTGGCCCACTTGCCGCAGCGAATGATGGTCTATGGCGCAATCAATAACGGGCTTCAGTTGGTGCTGTCCGGACCAACGCGATTTCTCAAAGACTCGCTCCGTTTTAATCCGACAGTTCATATCGTCGTCCCGCGAATGCTTCAGTACATCGACGATCGATTGATGAAGGAGTTGAAGCAGGGACCTGCGCGCCTCGTGCTTTGGTTGTTGCCGCTTCTGAAGTACTCACGCCGCCTCGTTTATAGCCTCGTCGGAGCACGGATCTTCGGCAAGAGAGCGCGCTGCATTTTCGTGGGTAGCGCGCCGACGCCAAAGCCAGTGCTGCAAAGGTTAAAAGATCTCGGATGCCCTGTTTACGAGGTCTACGGCACAACCGAGCTGGGCATGATCGCTCTCAACGAGCCAGGCGCATCGAAGGTGGGATCGGTCGGACAAGTCGTGAAGTGGGGCAAAATCAGAATCGATCCACAGAACAGCGAGGTCCAGTTTGCCACGCCTTTTCCGTTTTTCTACGGCAGGACACCGGAAGGAAAGATTGAACGCGACGGCCGTTTTGCAAACCGTTTTGTTCCCACGGGAGATATCGGGTCAATCGACGAAGACGGTTTTCTGAGTCTGCGCGGGCGGCTACGCGACTTTGTGGCGCTGTCAAATGGTGAAAAGATTTTTGTTCGCCCGATTGAAGAAAAGCTTGGCGAGATAGCCGGTGTAAACACGTGCGTGGTCGTCGGCAACGGCGAACGTGAACTTGGCGCCGTTGTTTTCACAGATTCTCAGTTCAAATTTGAAAGCGACACACAGCGCGCCGAACATTTTCGCCAAAGCATTTTTGAGATCAACCAGACGCTCAGCCCCGTCGAGCGTATTCGAAAGTTTCGCGTGGTGGACCACGCGCCGGCGATTGAGGATGGTTGCCTAACTGAGACGTTGAAAATTCGCAGACACGTTATCAACCAGACGTATGCACGCGACTACCGGAATTACCTGGCGGTATAAGTGATGAGCGCAGTAACCGAAAGTAAATCTAAACAGCGACCGACACGCCACATCGTCAAGCTCGATCGCGGAGAGATTCATTGTGACGTGCAGGGAGAGGGCCCGGCCGTTTGCCTGATGGCCACACTTGGCGGAAGTTGGGCTGCGCAGGCGCGCCTTTTACGCGACCACTATACGGTGTTGACATATAGCATGCGCGGCTATGGTGAATCACGAAACTTCGAGCAAGGTTTCCCGTCCAACGAGGGACACGCCAGTGATCTGGAATCAATCCTGGATCAACTCGAATTAGATCGCGTCGTGCTCGTTGGACTGTCGCACGGAGGTGCAGTCGCTCAACACTTTGCTGCCACCTATCAGTCGCGGTTAAGAGGACTCGCGATCGTGTCGTCATTCGCGTATGCATCCGGCTCCACACGAATCTTTCTCGAACTTCTTCACGGCTTCCTGAAGAGAGGAGATCTCGGCACATTCTGGGAGGTGTTGAGGGCGTTTTTGTGCTCGGAAGAGAACTTTCCCCGGCTGCGGCGGATGGAGAGCTCCCTCAAGAGTTTGATGTTTGACCAGTATACGTGCGAGAGCCTGCTGGCTATTTACGAAGCTTCTTTGCGCCACGACACAAGGGCGCTGCTGCCCAAAATTGATGTCCCCACTCTCGTTGTTGGCGGCAAGGAAGACATGTTGTTTCCGCCTCGGATTACGGCAGAGTTGACGAGTCTCATACCGAACGCTGAGGAGGTTCTTCTGCCAACCGCGCACGTACCTCCAGTTGAAGATCTGCGAGCTTTTCACGCAACTCTGAACAATTTTCTCGAGCGGCTCAATTAAACCGAAAGCCGTTGGGGATCGGGTCAGTACAGGGAGCGGTAGCGACCTGGTCAGTGGTCAGCATGCAATATTTCTAACGATTCTTGACTCCCTGGTTGACCAGGTCGCTACGCTCCCTGTACTGACCCGATCCAAGTGCGACTCCGACTTTTGAGGCCTTATGGCAGTGAACATCCCAGGCGAGCGCGAACTGGAAATTGATGGCGCGAGAGTGTGCTATCACGAGTTGGGAGCTCTGGACGGACCGCCGTTGGTGCTACTACACGGCTACATCAGCTCGTCTTATTCGTGGCGCGATGTGTGGCCTCTGCTTGCGAGAAGGTGTCGGGTCTACATCGTGGATCTTCCCGGTTACGGCAAGTCGGAACCGTTGAAAGGGCCGTGGACCATCGACGATTATGCCGGGTTTTTGAACAGGTTGTTTGCAGCGCTCGAACTCGAAAACGCGATTGTGGTGGGCGCTCAGATGGGCGGCTCGATAGCTGCCTGGTTTGCAACGAAGTATCCCGAGCGCATCAAGGGCCTGGTACTGCTCGCCGCCGGAGCGATGGGTGAGCGACGCACAAACATGTGGCTCTACAAATTGGTTTCACAGCCGATTCTGGGACGGGCAGTCGTGCAACTGTTTCCACAAAAGCTGTTCTTCAAGCGCCTGAAAGATGCTTTCGTGAATCAGAACATAACAACCGACAGTCTCGCTCCGTACTTTCGTACTTTCAAAAAGACCGGTCACATACAAACTCGCATCGCTCTCAAGATTCGTGAGAGTTTCGGCGATAAGTTTCAGAACTTCGAACCGCACTTAAAGCAGATCGTCGCGCCCACGCTGCTGATCTGGGGTGATCTCGATCCATTGGTGCCGCTTTCATCTGCTCATAAGTTTAAGCGAGCGATCGCCAACTCAAGCCTTGCGGTCATCAGGAATTGTGGTGATTTCCCTCAAGAGGAGTATCCGGAGGTAGTCACCACACACCTTTTGAACTTCATTCGAACCACCGAAAGCGCAAACTCAACTTACCTACTAAACAATCGCGCGTATTGACCACGACTTCGCCCTTGGATTTTGAATGCCGATGGTTGACCCACCCGCTATCGCAGGTGGTACTGACTGGGACCTAACCGCGAACACTTAAGGGAAGCAACAAATGCAGGATATGCACCTTCCGATAGTTCAAATTTGCGTCATCCTGTTGGCGGCCGCTGTGGTTGTATGGTTGTTGAGAAAGTTTCGTCAGCCGCAAGTCGTTGGTGAAATGGTTGCCGGAATCCTGCTCGGCCCGTCGTTGCTTGGTTGGGTTGCGCCGGGCATCTCCGCCACACTATTCCCTCCTGCCAGTCTTGGACCATTGCATCTGCTAAGTCAGGTCGGTCTGTTGCTGTTCATGTTCATGGTCGGTATGGAGCTCGATACGAATAAGCTGCGTAAACTGGGTCACATCGCAGTCGTTATCAGTCACACCAGTATCATCATACCGTTTGCGTTGGGTGCTTTGCTTGCGATGTTTCTTTTCGCACGCGTCGGGAACACATTGCCGTATACAGGGTTTATTTTGTTCATGGGTGCGGCCATGAGCGTCACAGCGTTCCCCGTGCTGGCGCGGATTCTGGATGAACGAAATCTGCTCGGGACGAAGCTTGGAACTCTGACAATTGCCTGTGCTGCCGTTGACGACGTGACCGCCTGGTGTCTTCTGGCAGTTATCATCGCCCTCGTTCGATCGGGGCTCAATCACCTTGCCTTGTGGCAGATGCTTCCGGGGGTGGCAGTTTATCTGTGTGTGATGTTGTTCGTACTGCGGCCTATGCTGAAGAAGTTCATCGCCCGGCAACAAGCTAAGAAAACCGAGAAGATGATAGTTGTGCTGATCATCTGCATGTTGGTTTCAAGCGGAGTGACGGAATGGCTGGGAATCCACGCGCTGTTTGGGGCCTTCTTTGCGGGTGTGATCGCACCGAAGGGGGATGGTCTGACCGAAGACATTCGCAACCGACTGCACCTTCCGGTGGTCACAGTTCTTATTCCTCTCTTCTTTGCCTTTACGGGATTGCGAACGAATATCGGTCTGATTAGCGGCGCGGACATGATTCTTTACTTTGGTTTGGTCCTTCTGGTCGCCGTTACCGGTAAGTTTGGTGGTTCAGCGATCGCAGCGAGGGTGATGGGGGTTCCCTGGCGCGAAGCAGCAGCGATCGGCGTTCTCATGAATACCCGTGGGTTGATGGAGTTGGTAATTTTGAATATAGGTTTGGATATCGGTGTCCTTACGCCTGCCTTATTTTCAATAATGGTGTTCATGGCAGTGGCGACAACGCTGATGACTACGCCGCTATTATTCTGGATCTATCCTGAGTATAAGACGCAAGGTTTCCAACCCCAGCGTGAACCGATGAGTTTGAAGCAACCATATTCGGTAGCAGTGTCGGCCGAGAAGTGAGCTAGACAGTACCGAACCTCAAAAACTCCAAAATCATTCTTGGACCCGGTCCAAGTGCGATTCCTACTTTCCGGCAAAAGCCGTCGCCACAACTGAATAATCTTTACAAGTAAAACGAAGGAGAACAATCGAATGAGCGTCACACAAGTCTCACTGCAAGAATCATCGCTGCAAGAATATCTGGATGAGGTTTTCCAGGGCATATACACCGAAGATGAGTTTAGGGAGTTGCAGGAATCAGCCTTGTACATGAACACCCTGGCTGGTGACCATTGCAAGCCGAAGGAAGCGGGCGGCATGGAGGAATGGGCAATTAAGAACCACCCCAACGCAGTTCAAAACCCCGTCTACTGCGACTGGTATCACGGTACGTGGCAAATACTGCGTCTGCTTAACATGGTGGCCGTTCCCAAATGGTATCCCTTTTATCGTGATACCCTGGCCGACGCCTTAACTCGAGTGGAACGCCCGAATGTATTGATTTCCGCCGCGGCTGATTATGGGATGCTTTGTACGCTACACCAGGCGATGGAGTATGCCGGCGTCGAGGCCGATATCATCTTGATTGATATCTGCCAGTCTCCGTTGCAGTCGAGCGCATGGTACGCGGCACGCCATGGCGTTTCGCTGAAGAGCAACGTCGATAATCTGCTGAGCTCAAGCATTCCGGAACATGCTTACGATCTCGTCGTTACCGACGAATTCCTGACCGTTCTCAAGGATCCTGACAAGCCAACCATTGTGAACCAATGGCGAAGGATTTTGAAACCTGGTGGACTGCTGGTAACCACGGCGATGATTGGCAAGCCGACAACGATGGAGCTGCGAGAAAGTTATGCAGCCAGGGCTCGTGAGCGACTAACGCAGTATGGTCCACAGTTGTTTTCCAATTACTCGACCGAGATGGAAGAAAGGCTAATCGCGGATTGTGCACGGTTTGCCGCTTTCCACACCCGTCACATGCTGCGCGACGAGAAACAAATTCGAGGATTGTTTACCGACGCAGGATTTAAATTTCAGGTTCTGGCGGAGACAGAAACACCGGGCGAGTGCGTCAACCCGACGTATTCCTTTCAAATCGCAGCCACTTAAGATCGCGTCCTTTTAATTGTCTTGCCGAAAACGAGATGAAGGAACAACAGATCGCTGTCAAGGCTTGCGGCAGTCAATTTCGAATCAACTATTTTGACCGCCCAGGTGCGGAGGACACGATTCTATACGTTCATGGCCTGGGTTGTTCAAGTGAAGACTTCCTGGCAATGACGGAGCAGCCGGCACTTCAGGGGTGCCGCCTGGTGTCATACGACCATCCTGGCTGTGGTCGCTCGCCTTACGACGTGAATCATCCGCTCAACATTGATTGCCTTGTCGAAGTTTTAGAGGCGTTTGTCAATGCAATGGAGTTGGATGGATTCCTGCTGGTTGGCGGGAGTATGGGAGGCCTGATCGGACTCCTGTATGCCGAACGCAATTCCGATAAAATCAAGGGTTTTGTAAACGTTGAAGGCAATTTGACCTCCGAGGATTGCCTATTCAGCCGATACGTGGTTGGTCATTCATTTGAGCATTTTGCTGAAGACGTCTTCCCGAAAATTAAGCAAGGGGTTGCGGCGCGGCGCGGACGAGGATTTGCCGGTCATCTTGCAGTTGTGCAGCGAGCCAATCCACGGGCGTTCTATGACCATAGTCTTCAGCTCGTGGAATATTCAGACGACGGTACCCTCTTAGACCGATTCCTGGCACTGCCTATGGAAAAGTATTTTGTCTATGGCGAGGAGAACCGGCATCTGAAGTACCTTCCGATACTGCGGCAATCTAGTTGCCACGTGTTCGAAGTGGCCCAGGCAAACCACTTCCTGTTCTACGATGATCCAAAAGCCTTTGCAGAGATCTTGTCAAAATGCCGCGAACATGCGGCTGCAACTAATTTGGTGGCCGCAACGAAATAAAAACTCAACCAAGCGCTAGCTTTGCCTAAAAGTACGATCCCACTTGGATCGGGCCAGTATAGACTTGGTCCAATCATTAGAGTCCAAAATCCTTCTGGTCCCCTCATGTCTTCTGCGCTTCTCTTCTTCGCTTTGTAAATTAATTCATTTCTTCACTATCAATTAGGGGTGTTACCAATGTCCGAGGCAGAAATTGGTGTTTCGATTGTAATCCTTGGCATATTCCTTCTCGTTTCGCACGCATTTGGATATGTTTTCGAGCGTCTTCACCAGCCGAGGTTAATTGGAGAGATTCTGGCGGGTGTTTTCCTGGGCCCGTTCGTATTGGGGAAGATCGCTTCGCCCGGATTTACGTTTCTCTTCACGAACCCCATTCTCGGCGCGGACAAAACCGGCCTTTTCCTTTCTTTGGTCTACTGGTTGGGCTTGCTGTTGCTCATGTTTATTTGCGGGAGCGAAGTGCAAGGCCTGCTAGCAACGTCAAACCGACATGAAACCGCATGGCTACTTGGAATTGGGACGCCGTTGCCGTTTGCCTTCGTTATGATCATTGGCTTGATCGGCCTAATTCCCATGGATCCGCTGATCGGTGTGCACGGAACGAAAATGTCGACTTTGTTGGTGCTGGCAAGCGCGGCAGCGGTAACGTCGATCCCAGTGATTTCCCGCATCTTTCAAGACCTGGGGATACTTCACACTCGCTTTGCAAGCCTGATCCTCGGAACCGCCATGCTCGAAGATGTCGGGTTGTGGGGAGTGTTGGCAATTGCCACTGCATTGAGCGATCGGTCGTCGGTTGGGGGCGGCTTGATAGCAAGCAATACCTATCACGTTGCAGTCACCATTGCCTACATTGGCTTTGCCATGCTGGTGGTTCCACGGCTTCTCAAAACAATTCGGCGTTTTGACGATCACGCAGTGTCGCAGCATTCACTTGTCGCATATTCCATTGCCCTACTTTGCTTTTTCGTCGGGGCCGCCGCAGGCCTGGGTGTTAGTACCGTCTTCGCCGCGTTCCTGGCTGGTTATGCGCTAATTAACGGGATCCGGGACAGGGAGAAGTCCGCCCTCAATGGCGCCCTGCACTCCATTAAGGCAGTTGCTTTTGGTGTGTTTATCCCGATCTATTTTGCAATCGTGGGCTATCGATTGAGTTTCGGTAACGACTTCTCGGGGAGCATGCTCTTAACCTTTTTGTTGGGATCAACTCTCATAGTGCTTATGTCCGTTGGCCTTGCGGCTAAACTCGCCGGTTTCCGAGGTTTGGACATCATTAACCTGGCGATCGTTGCTAACGCGAGAGGTGGACCCGGAATTGTTTTGGCCAGCATTGCGTTCGATGCTGGACTGATTAGCGGTGCGCTTTGTACCACCCTCGTCATCACGGCGCTTTTTACCTCTCAATTAGCGGGTTGGTGGTTGCGGTTCGTACTGCGTCGCGGTTGGCCATTGCTTTCGACGAACCCTGAGGAAAAGGCAGCTGACTTCAGTCTGCCGGCGCCGAGTCGCCCTTTGCTAAGGCCCGAGTTCGATTTATCGCAAGGCGAAAGTCGAAGTTAGTTTCAGAAGGATCATATACAGCCAGCGCCGTCGCTGGCTGTTTTGGCCAAGTGGCCAAACGTGATCAACTTTTGTGGCAAAGCTTCCGCGAACAGAAGGAGGAACACAATGACAAGTGTAAAACCGAAAGAGTACGTATCAGTCGAAGAAGTCTTCGCTCGTCTGGACCAACTTATCGAGAGCGTTCCGGTCGACAAAAACTCGTTCTACGATTCCTTCAGAGCAAGAGATCTGAGCAAAGACGAGCTTCAGTTTTTCGCTGATCAGTACTTCTACTACATTCGCACCTTTCCCCAAATACTTGCGGGATTGTCGCACCGCGTTGACTCCGAAGCAGTTCGGGTGGAGCTGGCAAAGACGATCGTTTCTGAACTAGGTGATGGGCATCCCGGCAAGAAGCACTTTGAGCTCTTTCAAAAAGTAATGAGGGCAGTGGGCATAGAAGTTTCGGATTATCGCAAGGTCAAGCATATTCCGGAATCCGAAGCCCTCGTCCAGGGTTTGCGCCAGATCTTCCTCGTAGATCCTCCGATTGTCGCGATCGGCGGACACTACACGATTGAGAAAGTGGGTCTCGGCATGATCCATAACCTCTATGAAGCTTTTCGACGCTATCCGTCGATCACCGTAGAGGACATGGAATACTTCTATCTTCATCTATTCATCGAACAAGACCACGTTGCCTGGATTTCCGAGGCCGTCAAACAACACGTCGACGATCCTGAGTCGCGCGCACAGCTTGAAGAAGGCGCACTTCGGGTCGCGAAATTGCTGGCCGACTTTTGGGAGGGCCTCTACCAGAACATCTTCGTCAAATCTGTGCCCCTGCCACAGCCACAATTGCTTTCGAATTGATGGCTGTTACTCATGACAATGAAGCCAGGAGAATAAAATGAGAAACGGTATGCTTGTTGTCGATTGCGATGCCCACGTGATGGAGCCGGATAATATTTGGATCGATTACATCGATGCTGAATATCGTGACCGGGCTCCAAAAAGAATTGTCAACAATGGCCGAGTCTGGGGACAAATACACGTTGATGGTCAACCCATCTACAACAATTATCCCGATCATCTCGTCGAGGTTTACCAGGAGAGTTTGTTGAAGAACTATGGAGACTTCTATCGGGAGGGTTTCGATGCCGCTTCGCACGTGCGCGCTATGGAGTTGCAGGGCATCGACATCTCGTATCAGTATCCCTCGATCGGCCTGTATGTAACATCCATTAATGGGCAGGATCCGGATCTCGCTTATGCGATTTCCCGCGCCTATAACAACTGGCTCGCAGATTTCTGTTCATATGCGCCTGAACGGCTGCGTCCAGTAGCTCTGGTGAGTCTGCATCGACCCGAGGACGCCCGGCAGGAACTCCTTCGCTGTGTGAAGGAGTTGAAAATGCGAGCAGTCATGGTCCGGCCAAATCCTATTAACGGGCGGACGCTTGGTCATAAAGATCTTGCGCCGTTTTGGGCGACCTGTGCAGACCTCGATGTTACGGTAGGCATACATGAAGGCTCACACGTGCGCGCGCCGCAGACAGGGGCCGATCGTTTTGAAACTCACATGGCCATTCATGCTTGCTGTCATCCAATGGAGCAAATGATGGCCTTTATAGCTCTGTTTGAAGGCGGCGTGTTCCAACGTCATCCCAGGTTACGATTTGGTTTTCTCGAAGCGGGATGTGGCTGGCTTCCCTACCTGCTGTGGCGATTAGGAGGAGAGTTCAAACTCTGGAGTTATCAAGTACCTGAAGTACACGACACACCGCTGGCATGCTTTCAACGTCAGTGTTTTATCAGTGGCGAAGCAAGCGAACCTTATCTGCCGGCCGTAATAGATCTAATAGGAGCAGACAAGCTGTTGTTTTCCAGTGATTACCCACATCCTGATCATGGATTCGGAGAAGAAATCGAAGAGTGGCTGGAAGCCCCTTTACCTGATGAGACAAAGAAGAAGATTCTGTGGGACAACGCCGTCAGCTTCTATAAGATCGCTCAGACTTCATTTGAATCCACGCTAAAACAAGCTGCAAGCACATCAGCAGCTTAGGCGTGAGGTATGGCACTTGGATCGG
>JAICQI010000453.1 GCA_025937955.1 Pyrinomonadaceae bacterium | reverse complement strand
GCCCCTCTTCCTGACTTGTTCTATTTTCTGTGGTTCTATTTTCTGTGGTTCTATTTTCTGTGGTTCTATTTTCTGTGATCTATTTTCTGCGGTTCTATTTTCTGTGGTTCTATTTTGCTTAGTCGAGGAATAGCTCTTCCAGCGACTGCTTCACCGGCTGAATAGAAACAACCTTCCCACCGGCTTGCCGCAACGCCGCAATCACTTTCTCGATCTCATCTTCAGAAGCGATCTCGATGCGCAGTCCGCGAGGCGTGGGGGCGATCTCGGAGCCGGGAAGATGTTTGTGTAACGAGTCTGCGTCAGTACCGGTGGCCATGACTTCCATCCGGTTCGGACCCTCTGTCTTCCGTCGCAGCTCATCCAGGTATCCAACCTGCGCGAGCTTGCCCTTCTTGAGAATCGCAACCTGATCGCACAGCACCTCGATATCGGAGAGGATGTGCGAACACATGAAGACCGTCTTGCCTTCATCTCGCATCGCGGCAATCAAGTCGCGCACCTCACGACGTCCAACCGGATCGAGCCCACTCATCGGTTCGTCAAGAAAAACGATCTCCGGATCGTTAACCAGCGACTGGGCCAAACCAACTCTTTGCAGCATTCCTTTTGAAAACTTCCGCAACTGCGTGTCCCAACGCTTTTCATCAAGCTTGACGCGCGCGAGCAGATCCGCGGCGCGCTTCTTTCGCACCGGCGCCGGAAAGCCGAAGATCTGCGCGCAGTAATCGAGAAACTCGCGCGCCGTGAGATAGTCGTAAAAGTAAGGGTTCTCCGGCAGGTAACCGATGCGCTGGTGCATCCTCATGTCCTGAATGTCATGACCGAGAATGCGCGCGCTACCCGTCGTGGGAAAGATCAGACGCATCAGCAGCTTGAGCGTAGTCGTCTTGCCCGCACCGTTTGCGCCGAGAAAGCCGAAGATCTGTCCACTGTCGATCGACAGCGACAAACCATCGAGCGCACGCACCTTGCGCTTGCGCAAAAACCCTACTTCGTAATCTTTGGTCAGATTTGTGATTTCGATGACTGACATATTCATTTCACCGGAACTTCCGAATTCCGCCAATCCAATTCAACTTCACACTCGCCCGCCTTCAAAACGTAAGCCGTGCGCGATGGATCCAGTGGCGCGCCTGACTGGTCCACCGGTATGCGTAGCGAGCGTAAAACCGGTTCCACTTCGCGCCACGAATCGGGACACTTGCCGGTTCGCGTCTTGTAAGCCGCGAACAACTTTCGCAGAGCGTCGCGTTGATCGAATGAATCCAGCTGCAACAGACGCTTCCGCGCCATCTCTTTCACTTGCTCGTCGCCCGCTTGCTCGTACATACGTTTATAAATCTCGCGTGCTGTCGCGCGACTGCCGCCGTCACCCACCATCTTCGCCTTCATCGCCTCCATCCAGGCAGGCGCGCCGGAAATCCGGCTGCCGCGGTCGTACATCTCGCTCGCTGCCTGATAGTTGCGCTGTTGCCAGTAGATGTAGCCGAGATGGTGATAGAGCTTCCACGCGTCGGGATTTGCATCGATGCCTTTTTGCGTAATGCGAATGGCTTGTTGCACGTCGACTGAAGGCAACACCATCGCGGCATACTCGTAAGGCTCCATAAACTCCGGATCCAACGTCGTGGCTGTATCCAACAAGGGTGCGAGTAATTTCAGGTTGAGCTGTCCGAGACTATCGATCTGAACGTCTTCGGGAGTATTGATGATCTTCTTCCCTACGTATTGAAGCGATCGCATCCAGTACCAATCTGCCATCAGCCCATTAAAGCTGAGGCTAATCCGGCGTGCGGTCTTGCCATTGAGATAAAGGCTCTCATCAATCGCATTCGGATCGGCGGGCGGCCGCAGCGTGTCGGTCCAACGAAGTAGCAGTATCGCGCAGGCCATGCCAACTACGACGACCAACGCGAGGCTGACGGTCTTCATGCGATCGTTTGAATCAGTGTTCATCTTTACTTGAAATTTCGACGGCTGAAGACGAGCGTGGCCGCGGCGAGAATGACGGTGATATAGACAAACGCGTACAACGCACTCGCTAAAACAAATCCTGCTGAAGGCGAGCGACCGTGAGCTGCCGGAGTAATAAAACTGTAGTTAGCGAGATTCGGCAGCAGATAGTACAGACCAGTAAACAACCAGCGCGAGCCCGCGCTTCCAAGAGAGACAGCGAGGCTCTTCAAGTCAGCACTGAAGTGACCAATGATAAAGATCAGAAACGTCAACAGAGCGGAGAGTGCTGGTGATGAGAACGAGGAGAAGAGCAGAGCCACAGCGGTCAAAAGCATGAGCTCGATATAGATCAGTAACACTGCCGGCCAGATCGTTGGAATCAGCGGATCCCAACCGCGCTTCACGAACACCAGCGCGAGCGAAACTCCCACGCCCATCACCACCACGTTAACCAGCAGTGTGAGACAAAGACCAAGATACTTCCCGACAAGAAACTCCCCCCGCCCAACCGGCTTTGAGAAGACCGCGTAAATCGTTCTGCGCTCGATCTCCTTGTAGACGAGACCAACGCCGACGAAGATGGCGATGAACACGCCAAACAGCAGCATCGCGCTCAGTCCCAAATCCACGATCACTTTGCGTTCCTGCCCGCCCGACAGCTCACCAATGAAGATCGAGGCAACGGTGAGCAGCAGAACAAAGAGTACAAGGTTGTAAAGCACGCGATCGCGAACCGCTTCGCGAAAAGCGTTTCGTGCGATCGCAGTTATGCGCCAAAAGGGACCTTGCCTGGTCCCTGCGCGAGTATTCGATTGTGTGATTGCTACGGTTGTGTCCACTTGCAGGTGCTCCGGGGATTTGTTAGCCACAAAAGGCACAAGACACAAAGGCCTTCTTGAGTTTACTCAAAAATTGGCGTTTTGTGTCCTGGTACCTTCGGGGTGAAGCATCTTGGGGTACAGAGAGAACTTTGGTTGATAGAGGTGCTAATTAAGCGGAGGCCATATTGTTGCATCAATGGCATCTGTATGGTTCGCGGCGGCGGTATCAGTGACCTTGCCGCGTACGATCCCGTCTTCCGATATCGTAAAACTTCTGTTGCCGGTTCGAGTGACGAGTCCTGTATCCTCCGGAATTGCTGTGGCGAAGAACGTCGCCGGGGGACCAGCAGTGAGGTTTCCATCCGGACACGAGATCGTATAGCCGGCCTTTGTTCCACTACCGAGGGTCTCATCGACCAACCTTTCGGTACCCAGGTCACCAAGATTTCCGTACTCTCCGGCGCCTGCGGTGTTGAGGTAGGTGGTCTGCGCGCTGTGAATCGAACGCATGGCTGAGAGTGCTGAGCCTTCGTTAGCCGCACGCCGTGAGGCCATGAGATTCGGAATCGCAAGCGAGGAGATGATGCCGATGATGGCAACCACGATCAGAAGTTCTATTAAAGAGAAGCCTTGTTGATGTTTGAGGCTCATTTCGGACCTCTTTCAGTTCCTTAAAGAAAGCGGGGTGGGTTAGGACCCCACCCCGCACCCTTGAAATCAGATGGGGTTATTAGTTACCCAGCGGAGACCACAAGGCGGAGTCGATAGCATCAGCGTGGTTGGCTGGGGGAGTGTCGGAGACCTCACCACGAAGAATACCGTCCTCGGCGATGGTGAAGGTGCGGTTGCCGGTTCTGGTAGCAACGCCGGTATCAGCAGGATCGGCGGTCGCGTAGAAAGTGGCCGGTGGACCTGCAGCGAGGTTAGCAGCCGGACAAAGGAAGGTGTAACCACTCTTGGTGCCACCGCCCAATACTGAGTCAACGAGGTTCTGACCCATAAGCTGGGCTAGCGTGCCGAACTGGCCGTCACCGGCGGTCGACTGGTAAACAGCCTGTGAGCTGTGAATCGTGCGCAGTGAGGACTGAGCCGAACCTTCGTTAGCGGCACGGCGTGAAGCGAGGAGGTTAGGGATCGCGATCGCAGCGATAATACCGATAATCGCAACGACGATGAGAAGTTCGATTAACGAGAAGCCTTCTTGGCGTTTGGTAGTCATGCGTGTTTGTTGCTCCTTAAATGATTAGGGGTGTTCAAAGTATCGCGCCACCGGCTTTCGTTCCCTTGTGAGCCGCGCAAAGCGCGAAGTGTCGGTTGGTGCTAGTACAACCGGTATGCCATTGCGCATTTGGGCCGAAAACGCGAAATTTCGATCTTTTTTGATCAAAATTCTGCGAGGCGGGCGAGTAGGACCATCATTGCCTGACAATTTGTGGCAGCGAGGGGATGACGCTTTCCGGCAGTCCCGCGAAGCAGCACAAACGATTAGCCACGAAAAGGCAGAAAAAGCACAAAACGAATTGAAGAAGCCTGGTCTTCCATGAAAATTATTTGTGCTTTATGTGCCTTTTGGGGGCTAGATCTGCTTTGGTTGCTAATTACTGTCGCCGGCGCCCGCGGCGAATTCGCCCGTGTCTTCGGCGCGGCGGCGGGGGCCCTGGTCTGTGGCGCGGCGGCGTGGTGCGGACTCTGGACCACGGCGCTCGTCACGCATTTGGGCTGTCAGGCCGCGTGCGCCGTGTTTGTCGAGGAGGTGACGCAGCGACCGCACTGAGAGATGTAAAAGCTCAGCGGCGTTTGTCTGGTTGCCTGCCGTGCGACGAAGCGCCTCGAGGACGTAGGTCTTTTCGAGTTGGTCCAGGTGCGCGGTGAGGTTGATACCCTCTTCCGGAAACTCCATCGCTTCCGCGACTTTGTATGGATTGTAGTTTGAGATCTTCTCCGGCAGCCGCTCCGGCTCAATCGAGTTGGTGCGTTCGAGCGCGACTGCTCTCTCGATGGTGTGTTCCAGCTCGCGAACATTGCCCGGCCATAAGTATCGTTCGAGCAGGCGCATCGCATGTTCGCTGATCGTTAACGACCGGCCTGTGGGCGCGCAAAACTTCTGTACGAAGTGATTGGCGAGCTCGGAGATGTCTTCAGCACGCTCGCGGAGTGGCGGCAGCTCAATCGGAATCACGGAGATCCGGTAGTAAAGATCCTCGCGGAACGTGCCGGCGGACACCATGCTCGCCAGGTCGCGATTGGTGGCGGCAATCACTCGCGTATCGACGATCGTTTCATCTGTAGCGCCAACCGGTCTGACCTTCCGTTCCTGCAACACGCGCAGGAGTTTTACCTGCATCGCCGGTGACATCTCGCCGATCTCGTCAAGGAAAATGGTGCCGCTGTTGGCTGCCTCGAAGAGTCCTTTCCGATTCGCGTTGGCGCCGGTGAAGGAGCCTTTCACGTAACCAAACAACTCTGACTCGAGCAGTGTTTCTGTAAACGCGCCGCAGTTTACCGAGACGAAAGGCTTCTCGGCGCG
>JAICQI010000600.1 GCA_025937955.1 Pyrinomonadaceae bacterium | reverse complement strand
GGCTGATACAGGGACATCTTTAGCTGTCTGTTAGTTGGACCTTAGGCCAAACAAGCTGAGCCGTCTGTGCGTTGGGCCGCATATAGTCTTCAGTTAGCGATTGTCAATCAGAACACATATGTGTGTTGTCGCACTGACGGCCAGCATTGCCGCTTGTAATATCAATTTGGTAAGACGAGATCTTTCAGCCGTAAGGCATGAATGTGACACTGAGCAGATCCTGGTAGCTCCGGTCTACCAGCAAAGAGTATTTGGGGAGTGCAGGTACGACGTAACGCTTGGCCCAAACGTTGAACGGGAAACATTTCAATGAATAATCAGAGCGATACTAGCTCGATCATCCTGGTAGTGGAAGATGTCAACGAGACCCGCGACGGCATTGAGAAGCTGTTGAAGGCCGACGGGTATCGCGTGACACTGGCCCGGGATGAAAAAGACGCGATCGAAAGCGCCCAACGAGTGCCTCCCAACCTGATTTTGGTGAGCGTGGCCGGATTACCTCACGAAGTTGTCATCGCGGCGCGTCACATCCGCGAGCTTGCCGCAGTAGGAGAGAATGTGCCGGTCGTGGTCTTCTGCATTGCAGAGATCGATGAGGGTGATGAAGTCGCGATCGGAAAAAACGTGTATATCACTCGTCCCGACAACTTCAATCAGTTGAGAACACTGCTAGCTCGTCTGCTGAACGAGATTCCGATTGCCGCCTGAATACTGTTCATCGATAGCGAGATTCCTGCCAGACCTCCAAATCACTAGGGCTTGAAATCCAAAGACGCCTTGCCGCTCTCCACGTCAAAAGGGACCGAGTTATGCTCATGCGTGACCATCCACTTCTCATTAATTTTGCGGAAGCAAACGGTCGTGCGCCACCACATATCGAGTTTTCCTCCGTCTGTCCTCGTTGCGCTAACGTGGCTGAGACCATGTGAGAACGCCACGCTATCGCCCGCCGTGATGCTGAGGTCCCTAATCTCGTAGCCGATCGGGCCCTCGAATGATGAAAACCAGTCTTCCGCGCGTTTTTTAGATGCATCCAATCCCATCTGTTGGAATGGGTTCACCACGTCAAACGACAAGATGTCCGGTGCTATGCTCGATATCGCCTCGTTGACATTCTTATCGCGGACTGCCTTTGCCCGATCATCGATCAACGCGCGGATCTGCACTTCATCAGTTGTTTTGCTATTTGCAATTCTTGTTGTCATATCTTCATCTCTTTGTTACGAATTTCAGTATTGTCAGACATACGTTCCTTATCAGAGTAGATTGCCAGATGACGAACATAAACTGGGCAAACCCATTCGTCTGTGGCTAAACACACATATAAGAACCGACACTTGTCTCTCCCTATTCATTTTTCTCATTTGTTATAGCTCGAGTATCTGTGTGCTAGCGCACGGAATGGCTATTCGCGTCTGTGTTAAGAATTAAGTTCTCGACATACGTAGCTAGTCTTGTGACGTTTCATCTAAAGGAGTCGGTAATGAGAGACATAAAAGGACACGTGGACACCAATTCCGCCGATTTCAAACAAGGAGTGGAAGCCGGACTAAATTCCGCAGAGGACACTAAGAACTGGCAAGCCGGTAATGAATTGGGCCGGGAACTGAAAGATGAAGTTGAGAATAAAGAGCCAGTGTCTGTAAGCCTTTTTAAGGAACCCTCGCCTCCGCTTTTTATGAGCAATAGTTCAGAAGGCAAAAAGGGGAACCCTCAAGATGAGAAGGATGAAACGGAAGAATAGCTCCCTTCGTATTGGCGGTCCCATTCGCAATTAGACCGAGAGGCTCTTAGCCTCGTAAGTCAGGGGCGGTACAAAACCGGAGACAGGTAATGAACATAACAACATTTAGCACAATAGAATTAGCTTTAGTCATTGCTCTCGCAGTGATTGTGGTTACAGTCATCGCCGCGTGGCTTTTTTTCCGAAAGCAGCGAACTAAAAAACTGCGCATTCAGTTTGGTGGCGCTGAATATGCCCGCGCCGTGGAGGAAGGCGGGAGCCGCCGCCATGCGGAAGCCGGGCTCAAAGAGCGCACCGAACGGGTGGAGAGTTTAAAAATCAGAGAACTCGCTCCAGGTGATCGTGCGCGCTTTGTAGAGTCGTGGAGCAGGGTCCAGGCGCGGTTCGTTGACGGACCTGGAGGTGCAGTAACGGAGGCAGACCAACTACTAGGTGATGTGATGTCGACACGCGGCTATCCCGTAAGTGATTTTGAACAGCGGGCGGCAGATATCTCAGTGGATCATCCGCTGGTGATGGAGAATTACCGGACGGCCCACGAAATTGCTGTTCGTCAAACCCGCGGGCAAGCCAACACAGAAGACTTGCGTCAGGCAATGATTCATTACCGGACCCTTTTTGAGGAGCTGGTTGGCCAGCCTGAGTTGGCAAGTGCGAAGGCTACATCCTGAATCGAGTGGCACAAAAGAACAAACGTCCGAAGACAAGTGGACGCCCAGAAAGAGAGTGAACCGACCGCTCCATTCTGACCTTGACAATGGAGCTCTCCGTCACAGGGGTGAATCAGTCGACAATCAGATTGTCGTTTTGGAAAGCCTAAACGACCGGTTATCCCAGCAACCGATCAAACTCATCTTTGACCACGCGGTAACACTCACAGACGGCTGCTTCCAACTTCTTGCGGTCGAGGATCTTGATGTGGCCGCGGACGTAGCTAATCGCTCCGGAATCCTGCAGTCGACCCGCAGCAACGGTAACGCCTTCGCGTCGAACGCCCAACATGTCGGCAATCAGTTCCTGGGTCATGATCAACTCATCGGCCTTCACGCGATCGTGACTTAACAACAGCCAGCGACAAAGTTGCTGTTCCACTGAGTGAAGACGGTTACAAACCGCTGTCTGTGAGATCTGAGTAATTAATGCTTGTGTATACCTCAGCAATACATGCTGAAACTTTCCACCGCGCGCGAATTCATCTTGCAGCACCCTGGCCTTCATCCGGACTGCGCCGCCGGCGCTCTGTACGACGGCACGGTTGGGCATGGTGCCGCCCCCCATGAAGAGAGCAATCCCAACCACGCCATCATTACCCGTCAGACCCATTTCGGCACTCGCTCCGTTTTCCATGGTGTAGAGCAAAGAGACGATTGCCGACGTAGGGAAATAGACATAATCAAGGTGTCCGCCGAATTCGTAAACGACTTCACCGAGATCAAATGAAACCTGCTGCAGTTGTGGCAGCAGGCGGTCATACTCGTCACGCGGAAGTGCGGCGAGCAGCCGGTTTTCAACTGGCTCACTCGGTCGAGTGCGTGTAGCCATTAGGTGATCTCCAACGCGTTGCCCTAAACGAAAACTCAAACCCGTGAGGCCTCAGAGCAAGCACAATCAATTAGCTTCGAGAAAAGTATAGCAGGTATGTGGCATAGCGCACACAGTTCCGTGTGAGAGCTTGGTTCTCTTATGACGTAGAAGTCTTAAGCCGAACAGGGCAAAGAAATCCGTAATGCCTCAACACAATAAATGTTCAACCAAGTTCCGAAAATCCAGCATCCATAAATGGAGGCGCCTGCCTTTAGGAATCTCCTCCTACGCTTCTTTACATTAAAAAGAGACTTTTTCTGTGCGAGTAATGTGCGAACCACGCGCCACTGATTTCAGACCTCAGTCACAAGGCATACACCCTCGGGCTTCCAGTTCGTCCATTTCCTCAGATGCAGGAGCTCCTTGACTGGATCTCGGATGACCGAGCGTACGTCCTTCGCAAGAGGAGATGGCCATGATGTTACCGTCGGCGAATTGGGGCCGTGAGCGGATCAGCACCATGGACTTGTTGGCGACTTTTGCGCAGATCTCAGAAGTGGCTCAGCGACCCGTGAGATACTTCGTTGAGTTATCGAGCATCAGCTTCAGCAACCCCTAAGGAGCGTCTCGTGAACGATTCGCAATTGCTAATACCGGTCCGTCAGCATTGTCAATAGCGCCTCACCAGTAGACGGAATGGGCGGCAAGCGCCGCCGTAAAGACCTCACGGTCCCGAATGAAGCGAAGTAGGGTAAGTTAACTTATTGATTTTGAATCGAGATGCAGCCACGAGCAAAATCAAGGGTTTTTTGAAGTTGTTGACATCGGTTCCCATCCGTTACCAGTCACTTTCCATTTATTCCTGCCACAATCCTGCCACAGCGATTTTGACGACTGATCCGCGCCAGGAGTGCGGAAGCCACTCAGACGAGCGTCAATCCGTTACGAACTTTTG
>JAICQI010000610.1 GCA_025937955.1 Pyrinomonadaceae bacterium | reverse complement strand
GGATCTTGCCATCGAGCTTCATGGGATTCACACAGTTATTGTTATGGAACATCGAGACTGTGGCGCATACGGACCACCTCCAGGATTCGGTGTGCTGCCCCCAAAACCTGACCCGGAGGAAGAGCGCAAAGCGCATTGTCAAAAGGTCGAGGAACTCCGGGAGCTGATCAGGAATGATTACCCTGACTTAGAGTTTTGTTCGTTTCTACTGGCTGTACCGCCGACAACCCAAGAGCTCACGTTCGATCAACTGGAATAGGAACCAACCGTAAAATTCGTGGCTTAGATGACGCGCCTGTAGTATAAACAACCACATGCCACGCGAAATCACCGATCGGGGTCGCGTCGTTGAAGCCATCCAGAATCTCGCTCTTACCGCTGAACTCTTCGAAGAAAAAGACGGCAAGCAGAAGTACGCCGGCGATCTCGAAGTGATAGTTCAGGGACGTGACTACGGCAACGGTAAGCGCGTGGGACCCTACGTGCGCCTGCTCGCTTACGACGGTGGCGAAGAGGTTATGCGGCAGGGTGAGTGGGGTGGAAACACTTTCTACATCACGGTCGACGGCGCCCTCGATGTCTACGTTCGAGAGGACGCGGGTCAAAAGAAGATCAGTCAACTCGAGCGGGGCGCGTGCTTCGGCGAGATGGGGTTGCTCGCCGGAATTGGACGGAACGCGACCGTCGCAGTGCCGGCGAATCAAAAAGCGGTAGTTCTCGAAGTGACGCGGCCCGCGTTGCGCCTCCTGCGCAAGCTCAGCACCTTTGGCAACATCCTCGACGAGACTTACCGCGCGCACGGTATCGGACGCGTGCTTGAAGACCTCAGACTGCTTACAGACAAGCCTCTGAGCGAACCGCTTGCCGCGGAACTACGGCGCACCGCTCGTTACATGGTCTACGGCAAGAATCACCTGCTGTGCAAAGAAGGAAACCCAATCGATCGACTCATCCTGATCAAGAGCGGATGGGTGCGACGTTCTTATGGTGTTTTCTTCGACGCAGCCTCGCCTGAAGTCGTTCTGGGAATGCACGAAGGTATCGGAGTTGATTTTTTGGGGGGTGGAAGCTGTCTCGGTTCTGAAGGTGTGACGCAACCGGAAAAATGGAGGTACCGGGCCAGCGTGATGGCGCGGACCGAAGTGCTCGAGATACCACTCGACGTTTTCTCTTCGGATCCGGAGCTTCGCAAGCAACTGGTCGAGGTCTTTGCAAGATTCTCGACTTCCGGCACCGAGCTACCGGTCACCATCGAAGAATTGCCCGACCTCAATGCTCTCAAGGCAGCCGAAGAAGAGATCACGACCGGAATTATTGACGGCACGAACGTCCTGGTCATGGACATGGATCTCTGCATCAGGTGCGGGAATTGTTCCCTGGCGTGTCACAAGATGCACGGGCAATCGCGTCTGTTGCGCAGAGGTATTCAGATTGAGCGGCCGGTGTCGATCGGAAAGAAGCGATTGCAACACGCACTGGTGCCTCAGGTCTGCATGCACTGCGCGGATCCGGAATGCATGACTGGCTGTCCCACAGGCGCGATCTTTCGCGATCCATTCGGGCACATCGATATCGATAAGACGACGTGCATTGGCTGCTTTGATTGCGCGACGCAGTGTCCGTACGACGCGATCACGATGGTGCCGCGCGCGGCGCCGCCGCCGACTTCCGGCTTCGTTTCGATACTGAAAAGGGCGTTGAGCTTCAAGATCGATCCGCCGATCACGCCCGAGGCTTCCGACGATCCCGTCGCGATCAAGTGCAATCTCTGTGAAGACACTCCGCTCAATCCGGAAGGCGTGCGACGAAAGAGATATTCGTGTGAAGAGAATTGTCCGACCGGGGCGCTCGTGCGTGTCGATCCGATCGAGTACTTCAGCGAGATCGGCCCGGCGCAGCAGTTTGTGTTTCGAGATCAAACTCACGCGGTGGGTCGCAACATTCACAAGAGCGATCCGCTGGCACGTGCGTGGCACATTGGCGGGGCGGCATTGACTATCCTCTCGGCGCTCGCGATCGGATGGGCGATTTCCAGGTACGGATACGACGCCGTCCTCGCAGGTAGTTGGCTAACGATGCGCTGGCTCACCGGGCTTGTTGGGCTCGTCGGTGTGGCAGTCGTGATGTCGTATCCGCTGCGAAAACAGGTGTATCGACGGCGCGCGGGCGCGTTGCGCTACTGGATGCTGGCCCATATTTATGTTGGGGCTATTGCGGGCGTGATGCTGCTGTTTCATTCAGGCACGCGAACCGGCGGACTGCTGACGAGTCTTTTGTATATTGCTTTTGACCTTACCGTGCTCTCAGGCATTGTCGGCATAATTTCGTATTACGTCGCGCCGCGAATCATGACTCGTATCGAAGGCGAGCCGTTGCTGGTCGAGGATCTTGAAGCGCGGCGTAAAGAGTTGCTGAGCGATGTTCGAACGATACTCGAGAAGAGTGATGGGTGGTTGAAGGAAGAGATCAGGGAGCGAGTCTATCCACGGTTTTTGTCAACCGGGTTTCTGTGGCGGCAGATCTGGAGGCGCGAGGAGTTGAAGGCGCTGCTGGCCCAGGCACGACAGGAGTTCAAGGATCGCACGACGCGGCTGACGACTGAGGAAGAGCGAGATCTTTTGCTCGGGGCGGTTGAGACTGCGGTAACGTTGCGTCGCGTTGACGCGCTCCTGGCGCTGCACTGGCTGCTGCGCGCCTGGATTCCACTGCACATTCTTGCGACGGCAGTGATGCTCGCGCTGATGCTGGTCCACATTGGCCAGGTGGTTTTCTTTAGTGTTAGTTAGAGATGTCAGCAAATCAGTTCATCATCATTCGTGACGACCTGCCGATCGACCCGGTGACGATTATTACCGAGGGGTTGCTGATCGGGCGTCTGGGGAAGTGTGAGTTGTTGCTGAACCACCCTTCCGTCTCGCGCGTGCAGGCGGGAATCAAGCAGATTGAAGACGACTATTACCTCTTTGCGTTACGGCCTAAGAACCCCGTCATCCTCAACGGCAAACCGGTCGAAGAAAACGAGGCGCTCGCCGCCGGCGACATCATCGAAGTTGGTCCATTTCACTTGCAGATCGACTCTGCTGACGGCGCGCTGGTGATACGAGTCGAGCTGCGGATCGGCATGAAGCCTTCCGAGATCGACGTCAGCGATCCGGGTTTGAGCACTGACAATCTGGTTGCGCCCACCGAAGGCAAGGCAAAGAAGCCGCGCGCCGCGCCGATAGCAAGCAACAAGGCGCTCGACATTTTCTGGGACAAGCGAATTCGCGACGCAGGGAAGATGGCAAGGCCCTCGCCGCTTTATCCAAAAAGCGGCAGGCGCAGTGGTAAGGCTCAGTTTAACTGGGTGCCGACGAGCGATCTGATGTCGCGATGGCCCGTTGCGTTTTTTACGTGGGCGGTGGTGGTTGTGGGATTGATTTCGGTCGCAGCTGCTTACTGGTACACGAGTGCATTTTCGCCCGCGCCAATCTCGAAAGCGCACGCTGCGACACAGTTCAACATCAGCCCTGCCATCGCGACAACACCGAACGGGGGCTCGTGTACAAGCTGTCATGCGTTCACGGGAAACATGGAGCAGCGCTGCGCCTCGTGTCATCACACAGATGCGTTTGTCGCTACCGTGATTAAGCCACACGAAGCCTCGGGGATCGGCTGTGTTGATTGTCACGCAGAGCATCAGGGAGCGGAGTTCAGTGCAACGCAGGGAGCGTTGGCGTCGTGTACGGCGTGCCACAACGACAGCAATCAGAAACTATTCAACGGCCGCAAAGTGGGAACACCTCACGGCGGCACGTTTGGTTATCCGGTTGTGAATGGTGAATGGAGCGCGAAGTCGATCAACGACGAAGAGTGGGATTTGCGCAAGCTGGCGGTGGTGCGCCTGCCAACCGATTCGGATCAGAAGTGGCGCAACAACCAGTTTCACGCCCTGCACGACCAACGTGTGCGACTCGCTCCGGGGATGAAAGGGAATGCCGAGGGACGTCTTTCATGCTCGAGCTGCCACAACTCCTTGAATCCAATCGACAGGGAGACACCGCGAACCACCTGCACCGCCTGCCACGTGAAAGACGCCAAACCAAACTGCACCTCATGCCACGTCCAGCACATCCTCGACAAGCGCCGCTGGAGCGCATCAATGCTCTAACTGCCACAGAAGGCACAAAAAGCT
>JAICQI010000612.1 GCA_025937955.1 Pyrinomonadaceae bacterium | reverse complement strand
GGTTTGGGTTTTCTCAGAAAGGCGTCGGCCCCACAGCGGCGGGCTTCATCTTCCATCTCAGCCGAACCATAGGCGGTCAACACGACGATCCTGGCCAGCGGATTTTGCTCTTTGATCAGCCTGATCATATCGAGCCCATCGGCATCGCGCTTCAGACTGAGGCGCAGATCCTGGATCACTACCTTGTATTCGGTAGCTTCCAACAACTTCTCGGCTTCTTCAACCTCTCTCGCAGTATCGACCTTGTAACCATGCAGCGAGAAATACTCGCTCATGGAAAAGCAGATCGACTCTTCGTCGTCGACGATTAGAAGACGCGGCATAGGTGTTTCTCTCGAGGACCCTTCGTCCCGACTCGACCACATCTGGCGTAGCCTACCCGAGACTTTTTTCAGGGTTCCGAAACGATTTTGCTTCACGGCACACTTTTAGCGAGTCCGTGTCAAACACACGGATTCTCACCGGTTATCCAAACACTTTGATTACAGCGAGGTAAGATTGCGACAGAACGTGTTGTGCGGACACGCCTGCTAAAAAGAGACTCATTCACAGCAACTGCCCGACAGCTGCGCACAGCGCCGTGTGTCGCAGCTCGCCAGCAGCCCGTGTGAGTAAGTTGCTGTTCAGCTCCCGCGAAACTCATCGTTCCTCCGCACCGACAACGATGAAGTCCGAATTCAGAGAAGTTCCTGTATCCGGACCGAAAGCTAAATCGGAATCGCCGACCGCACGTTACCCCGTTGTGTGGCAGAGACGTTTATCTTGCCCGAGATGCTCTGCGAAGCGGGCTTGGTAATGATGTAAAGCAGTACCTCGCAAACCTCGCGTGTGCCGGTTCCGATCGTGTTTCCCTTTTCGTCCTGGAGCGCATAAATCTGCCCATTGGAGTCCAAGGGAAAGATCATTGGTTTAGCGTACATTCTCAGAAACCCCCTGTCACCCTTTGGATCAGTTTTATTCGTTGCGGGACGTGAATCGTTTTCTGACCGCGCCCGCGATACCAAGCAAACCGGATCCCAGAAGCAGCATGCTTGCCGGTTCAGGTACTGGGTTGCTAGTGATCTGTCCCTGGACAGTCGTTATTCCGTTGTTTGATGCCGGCGGCACCAGGTTCAACGGATTGTTGGTAATCGAATAAGTGATCCCTCCGATCGTCACTGAGGTCACCGTGAAATTAACTACTCCGGAGCCTGAGTTAGATGCGGAGAACGAGCCGCTGAAAGTGGCGGCAAAGCTGTCGCTTCCAGCCGTCGGGACTGTCTGAGTAATGGTAAGCGTGAAAGTGCCTGACGCGTTGACGGCGCCACTACCACTGAAAAAGGTTTGGAAATTACCAAAGCTCGAACCCGTAGGCGTGTTCAGGCTGGTAGATCCCAGACCGGTGAACGTGATCATCAGCGCGTTACCTAAATTAAGAAACGTTACGGAGTTGGTACCACTTCCGGAACAACCCGCACAGGTAAACGTCCCTGACGTCGTGAATGTGATAGGATCTGCATTCGCCGTGGAAGCTCCTATTGCCATGAAGCCGGCGAGCACAGCGGCCATCACAATTGTTTTCATCAATCGTGCCATGCTGTTTATTTCCCCTCTCAGTACCTCATTCGATCTAGGCCGCACTTCAATCGAACCAGGCGTGTGGAAACTGCTGACTGAGCAGACAACTACTCTGCTCTGGACATGACACTCAGGTTAAGGGTCGATGCTAGTCCACCTGCGGGGCAAACGCAGGTGGGTAACACAGTCGGTAAAACTACTAAATGACCAATGCGAAGTAACTCGGAGCCTTAAGGCTGCCGCGGCTCTGTTACTTCCGGAAACGCTTGCGCAAGCTCGCTGCGGCTCCCAGCAGACCGGTGCCCAGGAGCAACATGCTGGCGGGTTCGGGAATTTCTCCAATTTCACCGCCCCCGAGCCGAACCTGTCGTACGTCCTCGAAGATTGCGCCGTTGATTGCCGTCAGACTGATACTGGTGATTGCTTGACCATTAATGGCCGTCACTGTGAAAAAGTTCTGGCCATTAGCATCCACCGTGAAGGTATCCTCGAAAAATCCACCATCGATGTTGATGCCTTCGACGTGAATTTCCACTGAACCACTGACGGACGCATTGATATTGAATACGGCACGCGTAAACGAGTCACCGTTAGCCAGACCGAACGTCAGTTGCGTGAGAGCAGTGTTGCCTGTTCCGCCGCTCACTGTCGCCTGGCCGGACGGATTGGCATTTAGCAATCCGCTACCGCTCGACGACTCAAAGTTGACGATAAGATTGCTCGGGCCAACGACACCGGTTACGGTGAGTACATCTGTTGCGGGGTTAAGCAGCACGTTGCTGGTGCCTTGATTGTTGACTCCTGTGACTACAACAATGTCGGCCTTTGCTGTGCTGGAAAAAACGCTGACAATTCCAAGAACTGCCAACGCAAATATAGTTTTTCTCAAGTGCGAAAACGTGGGCATTTCATGCTCCTTATGATCGAAAATCTCAATCTACAAGTCTGGAGGACCTGGAGACTGAGGGACTGCACTGGTCTTGCTTAGGGATGGGCGCGACGGGGCAAGTGCGCGCTCATTCCTTTCCGGTCGAGTAACTCTCGGTCGGGTCGAGAGCAAACTAAACAAGTGTCACAAAACGCAAATTACTAAGCGAAGTAACTCGGAAGCCTTCAGGCTGCCGCGGCTCTGTTACTTCTTGAACCGTTTACGCAGGCTTGCTGCGACTCCAACCAAACCAGATCCAAGAAGCAGCATGCTTGCTGGTTCCGGAACAGAGTTGTGGGCGACGTCGCTCCCTACGTTCGGGAAATTGGGATCGGACACAGACTGGAACCGGACGTAAACGCCGGCCAGGAAGTCCGCTTGAGTCAAGCCGGTGAAGTTACCGGTGACCGTGAAAGTTGCGGTTAAACCCTGATTAATTCCCGGAGGGTTACCACCAGTGAAAGCTGGTCCTGTGACCAACGCCCAATCAAGGGTTGCTGCCGGGAAATTAGGGACGCTACCGGGGGTGGTATCGACAGTAGGGGTAAGTGTAAAGTTTCCACATTCCGCCAACGTTGGACCACAGGTACCCGGGCTGTTTGCCGAGATAGTGCCGGGAAGTTCAAACCCGATACCCGTAATTGACGAGGTCACACCGGCAACGAGCACGTTGGTCACCGAGAAGGTGATCGAGCCGTTGGTTAGGGAAGTGATATTAATCGTCGCTTGCAGGTTCGGACTCTGGCTCCCAACAACTGTTACCTGATCAGCTTTAGCTGTGAGGGTAGACCCGACCAGGACGGCAAAGACCGCCAAAACCGGGACCAGCTTGCTTAAATTCCTTAGGGACACCATGTTCGAATGCTCCTTAACTACCTGCGAGGCAGTCTTCGAGATAATATTTCGTGGGAGGCCTGAGATTCAGGAGAGCGATGCGGGGCAATTGCACGGCTCAGATGAGTCAGCCAAACTCCTCGGGACGTGGGTTCCGAGGCTTATTTCAGTGGCACTTACACCGATACCTAAGCAAAGTCTGGGCCATCAACGGCTTAGACACGTACCGCGCGAATTGACCACTATTTAACGTTATTTAAAAAGGTCGAAGTGCTCGTGATTTCCAGGGTTGTCCAGTACTCAGACAGGATTCTAGACTTTGGACATGATGATCTGGTGCTTCTTGATCTTCTGATAAAGCGAGCTTCTTGGGATTCCGAGACGCTTGGCAGCCTTCTCCACGCGGCCGCGTTCCTCGTTCAGCACCCTTTCGATGTGCTGCTTTTCGAGTTCCAGAAGCGTGAGGCGAGTATCAAGAAAGGGTGTTCCCACTTGGGCGTGACCGTCGAAGTGAAGATCCTTGAGGGTGATGTTTTTATGTTCACTCAATAACACCGCGCGTTCGATAACGTTACGTAGTTCACGGATGTTGCCGGGCCATGAGTACGCCTGAAGAGCGTGAATGCTGCTCTCATCGAGATGCAACTCACCACGGCCCAAGTCGACGGCGACTTTGTCGAGAAGGTATTGGGCCATCGTCGGTATGTCTTCGATTCTCTCGCGCAGCGCGGGAAACGAGAGCGGGATCGTGCTGATGCGAAAATAAAGATCGTCGCGAAATCTCTTTTCCCGGACCAGTTGGCCTATGTCCTGGTGCGTGGCTGCGATCAGTCTGACGTCGACTTGCCGGT
>JAICQI010000226.1 GCA_025937955.1 Pyrinomonadaceae bacterium | reverse complement strand
CCACCGCACTCCAAGGAGGCGCCCTATTGGATTGCCGTCGTGTGATAAAGTATTGCCGTCATGAAGAAGTTACCGGTTGGAATCGGAATTATCGGGACGGGGTTTGCCCGCACTACCCAAATCCCGGGTTTTCGTGATTGCATGGGTGCCAAGATCGTCGCGATTGCGAGTCGCAATCGAGAGCGCGCCGCAGCCATCGCTAAAGAATTTGGCATTGAACATGTCGCCAACGATTGGCAGGAGCTCGTCGCACTCAACGACGTCGATCTCGTCAGCGTCGTCACGCCTCCATCCACTCACATGGAGATCACTCTTGCGGCACTCGAGCAACGCAAAGCAGTACTCTGCGAAAAACCGATGGCGTTGAACGCCCGCGAAGCTGCTCGCATGGTCGAGAAAGCAAAGTCAGCCGGCGTGCTAGCGTTGATCGATCACGAGCTGCGCTTTCTCAACAGCCGGCGCGTAATGCGCGGCATGCTGGAGAGTGGCGCGATTGGCTCGGTACGTCATTGCAATTACGTGTTTCGGTCTGACTACCGCAGCCTCGCCGATCGCGCGTGGGACTGGTGGTCGGATGAGGCGATGGGCGGCGGCGCTTTGGGCGCCATCGGATCGCACGTCGTCGACTCGTTTCGCTGGATGTTGAGCACCGAAGTGACGAAGGTGCTCGGCATGTTGACGACTCACATCAAAGAGCGTCGTGACAAACCCAACGGCGGCATGCGCGCGGTCACCACTGACGACGAAGCCAAACTCCTGTTCCGGTTCGCTGATGGTCAACACACGCAGGCAGCCACCGGCGCCGCTTCGATTTCAGTCATCGAATCCGGCAAGTACGAAAACCGGTTCGAGATCTACGGCACCAGAGGCGCGCTAATGGTCGAAGAGACAGGCGAGCTGTGGCGATCGCCGACCGGTTCGGGCACATGGCGTCCCGTGCAGGTGGACCAGGACCACATGGCCAGTGGGATGCGCGAGGGAAGTTGGTCCAGGGGCTTCACCGCATTTTCAGTCGCTATCTGCGAAGCGATGCGGGCGGGCAAAACAACTGTGAAAGACGCTGCGACTTTTGAAGACGGCTATCGAGTACAACTCGTGCTGGATGCAATACGTGCTTCGAATGAAAGTGAGTGCTGGGTAACGGTTGGCCAGTAGACAACTCATACGCATCGGTGTCGACACCGGCGGCACGTTTACAGATTTCGTCTTCGAGCGAGACGGGCGTTTCAACCTCTTCAAGCTACCTTCAACTCCTTCCGATCCTTCACTGGCTATTCGGCAGGGACTTATTCGCATCTGCGATGAGACCGGGACGCGACTCGATCGGATCGAAGTTGTACATGGCACGACTGTCGGCACAAACGCTTTGCTGCAACGTCGCGGCGCCCGCATCGCTCTGATTACCACTAAAGGCTTCGAGGACGTACTCGCGATCGGGCGCCAGGCTCGGCCTGAGCTCTACAACCTCAACGCCATCAAGCCGCAGCCCCTGGTTGCTGACGAGCTCAGGTTAGGGATAAGCGAGCGCGTGGTTGCGTCGGGCGAAGTGCTTGAGCCGCTGGCTGAACGTGAGCTCGCCCTGCTAGTAAAGAAACTGAAGCGCTCCGGAGTTGAAGCGGTAGCGATCTCGCTTTTGTTTTCCTTCCTGCATCCGGAACACGAGGAGCGTATTGCCTCAGCGCTTACTCCACTGGATATACCGTTGTCCATCTCGAGTCGCATCCTTCCCGAATATCGCGAATACGAACGCACCTCGACGGTCGTCATCAATGCTTACCTGCAACCGTTGATGGGCCGTTATTTGAAACGACTTTCGGAGACGAACACAGAAAAACTCAACTTGCGCGTGATGCAATCATCCGGCGGCAGCATCTCTGCTGACGTGGCTGCGACGGAGCCCGTTCGCACGATCCTGTCCGGGCCTTCGGGTGGTGTCGTCGGCGCTTTGCGCGCAGCCCAGACCGCCGGGATTCAGAATGTGATCACGTTTGACATGGGTGGGACTTCAACCGACGTGGCGTTGTGCGATAGCGGCGCGATTCGCACCACGAACGAAGCGATCGTCGCGGGGTTGCCGGTGGCGGTTTCAGTGATGGACATCCACACGGTCGGCGCGGGTGGCGGATCGATTGCACGTGTTGATGAAGGTGGTTCGCTGCGCGTCGGTCCGGAGTCGGCGGGCGCCGATCCTGGACCAGCCTGTTATGGACGTTCGTTGTTGCCGACCGTGACTGATGCTCACGTTGTGTTGGGTCACTTCGGCGGCGCGGGGTTGTTGGGCGGAGAATTCAAACTCGACGAGGCACGCGCGCGCGCGGCGATGACCGCGCTTGCGAGCGACTTAAGTAAAGTCTCGGGCAAGCGGATCAGTGTTACTGCCGCGGCCGAGGGAGTGTTATCAGTTGCAAACACAAACATGGAACGCGCGCTGCGGCACATTTCAGTCGAACGCGGTCACGATCCACGACAGTTCGCACTCTTGCCGTTTGGCGGTGCCGGTGGCTTGCACGCTGTAGACCTTGCACGTTCTCTGCGCATTCCCACAATCATCGCGCCGACGGCGCCGGGCGCGCTGTCCGCGGTCGGCGTTTTGGTTGCCGACGTGATTAAGGACCAGAGCCGTACGGTGATGTTTACATATCGAGCAAAAGAAACAGCGCAACTCGGGAAAGTTTTTGCGCAACTTGAAAGAGATGCGACGGCGTTGTTGCGCGCGGAGGGTTTCCCTCGTAAAAGACAACGACACGAACGTCTGTTTGCCATGCGTTATCGTGGGCAGTCGTTCGAGTTGGAAGTGAGGAACACGACCGGAGATCTCGCGGCGGAATTTCATCGCGCGCATCGCGAGCGTTACGGTTACGCGCAGGAGCAGAGCGAGATCGAAATCGTGAGCGCGCGACTGCGCTCGTTTGGCCTGGTTGAGAAGCTGCCGGAAAGAAAACTCAAAGCCGGCAAAAGCAAACCGCACGGAAATGTAACTGCGCATCTCGCTGGGCGCAGGATGAGTGTTGCGCTCTACAAGCGAGATGATCTCTTCGCGAATACAAAACTGCAAACGCCTTGCATCGTCACTGAGTATTCAGCGACAACGCTGATCGACGCGGATGCGAAAGCACGGATTGATGAATTCGGCAATTTGCTGATCGACTTGAAATGAAAAACTTCGATCCGACAACTCTGGAAATATATCGCGCGCTTTTCACTTCCGTGGCGGAGGAGATGGGTGTCGCGCTGCGCCGCACTGCGTTTTCGCCAAACATCAAGGAGCGACGCGATTATTCGTGCGCGGTTTTCGATGCTGATGGGCGCGTGATTGCGCAGGGCGATCACATGCCGGTGCACCTTGGCTCGATGCCGATGGCCGTCGCTGCCGCGCTCGAGGAGATCGAGATTGCGCCAGGCGACGTGGTGGCGTTGAACGATCCGTTTGCCGGTGGGACACATTTGCCGGACGTGACCCTCGTGATGCCCGTTGTCAGCGGCAAACGAACGCTCTTTTACGTAGCGAATCGCGCGCATCACGCCGACATCGGTGGAGCGACGCCAGGCTCAATGGGTCTCGCAACAGACATTTACGGAGAAGGCATACGCATTCCGCCGATCCGACTCGTAAGAAACGGCGTGCTCGACACGGACACGATGCGCCTGCTGCTTGCGAACGTTCGCGGAAACGTTGAGCGCCGCGGTGACTTTGATGCTCAGATCGGTTCGTTGAAGACCGGCGCGTCGCGCCTCCTCGAGATCATCGAACGTCGCGGTGAACGCGAAGCAATGGAATATGCGTCACAGCTAATCGACTACTCAGCGCGGCTGATGCGCTACACGATCGCTTCGATCCCTGACGGCTCTTACGAAGCTGAAGATGCTTTGGATGACGACGGCGTCGAAGATCGTGTAGTGCCGATCAAAGTACGCATCACGATCAAAGGCGAACGTGCCGTGGTTGACTTCGACGGCAGCGCACCGCAGGTGACCGGCGCGATCAATGCTGTCGAAGCAATCACAGTGTCGGCAGTGTCTTATGTCTTTCGTTGTTTGGTTGGCGATGAAGTGCCGGCGAGTGCGGGGTTGATGGAGCCGATCGAAGTGATCGCACCACGCGGCACGGTCGTCAATGCAAACCCGCCAGCGGCTGTGGCTGGCGGGAATGTTGAAACCTCGCAACGCATTGTCGACGTGCTGTTCAAAGCGTTGGCCCAGGCGCTTCCCGATCGAATACCTGCGGCCAGCCAGGGCACGATGAACAATCTCACGATCGGCGGCATCGACACGCGCACCGGCCAGGAATTTTCTTACTACGAAACCATTGCGGGCGGCATGGGAGCGCGCCCGAATGCTGACGGCATGAGCGGCGTACACACGCACATGACGAACAGTCTCAACACTCCCGCGGAAGCACTCGAGTATGCGTATCCTTTGCGGGTGCGCGAATATTGCTTACGCAAGGGTTCCGGTGGTGCAGGGAAGCAACGCGGCGGCGATGGGGTCGTGCGCGAAATTGAAACGCTCGTCCCGTCACGCATGTCGCTGCTATGCGATCGTCGCAAGCGTGGGCCATACGGATTATTTGGTGGTGATGACGGCGCGCCCGGCGTCAACACTCTAAATAAGAAATTAAAACTCTCATCCAAAGGCTCTCACGATCTGAAAGCCGGCGATCGCATTCGCATCGAAACTCCAGGCGGTGGAGGCTGGGGGAAAATCCGTAAATAATCCGTGTTCCGTGGTTAAGTAGTAAGTCGGCGATAAATGCCCGGCAGTCGCTCAGGCAACGAAAGCACATCGTCGATGATCGTGTAACCAATCTCGCCATACAGATCCCTTAACTCAGCCTCCGACTCGCGATCGATCGTGATACAGAACGGCGTGATGCCTTCGTTCTTCGCTTGTCGCAACGCCTCGCGCGTATCTTCGCGTGCATAGCGAGCATCGCCGTAATCATGATCGTAGGGCCGCCCGTCTGACAGCACGATCAAGAGCCGCGTGCGCGCATCCTGCTTAGCCAGCCTTGCCGTTGCGTGACGAATCGCAGCCCCGAGCCGCGTGTTGTTCTGGTAAGTGATGCCGCCGATGCGTCGCTTCACTTCATCGCCGTATTTCTCATTGAAATCCTTCACCACGTAAAACTTCACATTCCGGCGACCCTCAGACGTGAACCCATTAATCGAGTAGACGTCCCCGACAGCTTCCAGTGCTTCACTCATCAGCACCAGACCTTCTTTTTCGATCTCGATGATGCGCCGCCCGGGACGCGTGTACGGCTGTAGCGGATGACGCCCAATCGTGCGCGCTGTGGACGACGACTGGTCCAACAGGAACGAGACTGCCACATCACGCCGACGTCGCAGCCGCTTCGTGTAGATCCGTTCCGACTGGAAGCCATCAGCGCGGCGATCAATTACAAAGTCGATCACGGCGTTTAGATCAAACTCTTCACCGTCAACCTCATTCGCCACGCGCGTCAGATTCTCCGGCTTCATCAGTTGGAACTGATGCCGTATCGACGAGATCACGCCCTTGTGCCGCTCTTTTGTTTGATCGACAAAGTTTCGATCGCCGTGCTTTACCTTCTTCTCAACCACGCGACACCAACCAAGCCGGTGATCCGTCAACTCCCGATCCCACTCGTCATAGTTATACGCAACTTCACCTTCAGCTAGCATTTGCTCGGGCGTCTCTGCTTCCGACCACGCTTCCGCGCCGGCCAGCTCGTCAGGCTCGCTTTCCGGAGAAGGATCGTTCCACGCATTGAACAACTCGCGTGCGTCGCGGCGTTCGGGCGTCCGCTCAGCTTCGCGTTGTTTCATTCGCTCAGCCGAGTCGTCATCTGACTCGGTTTGATCCTCGGGAGCTTCAATCTGCTGCACGGAATCATCGGTTGGCGTCACCGTTTGAAAGAGATCGTAAACACGACTCGTCGCCATCAACGTATCAGCCACGGTGGTCTGTTCGCGCGAGAGATAGTCGCTGACGATCGTTTCCAGTTCCGAAACGATTTGGCCGTAATAGTTGCGAGCGTCTTCGCGCGCGCCGCCAAGCATTGTGACCTGGAAGAGCAGTTCAAACGGGACCAGCGAGATTGGCAATTCAGTAATCATCGGACGGCTGCGACTGAGATGCTGGCGGATCAAATCCAGATCGCGATTCAGACCACGATAGGTGCGTCGCAACCGTCGATCGATGCGCCCGTTTTCAAGGGTTCCGAAAACACGGCGCGCGAGCTGTGGCATGGGAAACACTTTCAGCACATCGCGATAACTGAGGTCGGCCGTGGGCGTGATTTGCGGAGCCTCAGTGTTGGCTGTTTGATCCTCCCGCAACTGAACGATCTCATCGGCGAGAGAAAAAGCGTCAAGGGCATCGACATTCTCTTCGGAATACCTCGCAGCAATCGCGGATCGCGCCGCAGGCAACATGCCGCCACGCGCGTAAGTGCCAAACTCGATCTGTCCCGCAGCGTGCGCAGCAAGCACTTTGTAGAGCCGGAAATCCAGATCCTCGTCGCCGAATTCGTTGACGAGTGAAGGCAAGTGAATCGTGCGTCCATCGTCAATGCGAGCTTCGTCAGGCACAGCGGCGAGAGGTGCAATGTCCACTTCACGTCCGGTGAGTGCTTCGACGTACAGTTGAAGTAAGTGTTGGACCGAGTCGAGCGCGAGACCCGCGCTGCCACTGTGCAGCGACTCATAACTACCGCGCGTCTCGAGCGAAAAGTAACTGCGACGCGCGCGCGCATCAGTGCGACCTGACGTCAAACCACGACGCGCCCACTGTTCAAACTGCTCGATCGAAACGCTGCGCAACGCACGTGCACTCGAGCGGAAACAGGCGAGTGCCGCCTCGCCATCGACGGCGGCGATCTCCTTCGTGAGCGCCAGCACGCGACGCGAAAGCTCAAGTGCCGCCGCACGGTTTGCATCGGCGTTTAAGACTCGAATAAATCCAGGACTACTGCGAATGAAGGCTACGAGGCTGGCGTTGCCGTGCGCGGCTACGACCCACAGCAACGAGATCCATTCGTCGAATATTTCCGGCGCGCGTCGCAGGATTTCACCGCCGGCAATCAGAATGTGCAGAGCGGCGCCGCCTCCGCGTTCGAGAAAGGCGTTGGAGCTGTTAAGCAGACGTATCGCGTCGGTGGTTGAGAGTTCGGCCAGTGCTTGCGGGATGACGGCCCAGGCGTCTGCGGCGATCCCACCGGCGCGCGATGCGAAAGTGCCGGCGAGTGTGACCGCCGCGGTGGTTACGTTTGCGTCGTTGAATTTTTTGATCTCGCGCGAGACGGTGCTGCTGGCATTGAGAAATTCGGCGCTGTGTTTGGCGGACCGGCGCGCGATCTCGGTGGCTATCTCGAGTATTGAGCCAAGTAAATGATCATCGGCAATCTCGGCGGAGATTTCTGGCAACGTGCGAAGCGTGTCGCGACCGATGACTGTTGAAAGCACTATCTGTCGCGTACACAGCGCGAAGATAGCGGGACGAAGTTCAGGTGAAATGTTACGAAGCGGCTCGACACCCTCAACGAAGAACGAGATGGCCGACTCGTAATCAGCCATCGCGAGGCGCCTGCCTATCTCGCCCCAGGCGCGCAGCTCCGCGGGCTGCAAGACTTGTGCAGCAGCAGGCGCGGCGCGCAGGAATTCGATGCCGGTTCGCAGCGATATGCCTGCGATGGCCGCACTCGTCTCCAACACCGCCGCCGTCTGGTCCAGCGGCAGGCTGGTGATACTGCGCGTGAGCTCCAGAAAAGACTGTCGCTCAGCAGATTGATGTTCGTTTTCTTCAGCCACGGATTTACACGGATTTTGGACGGATTAAATTACTGTCGTCACGATCTCGCGGATGCTGCGTTGCAGTTCGCGATCGTCCGTGATAGGCGAGCACATGGCCACGTCGGCGGCATCGACCGGAGGAATGCCGAGTGCGATGAGTTGTGCGGCGTAAATCAAAAGTCGAGTCGAGACACCTTCTTCCAGACCGTGGCCGCGAAGGTTGCGGACCTTCTGTCCGATCAAAACCAGATCTCGCGCAGTGCCCTCGTCGACTCCACCTTCGCGCGCGACGATCTCCGCCTCCATCTCCGGCGGCGGATAGTCAAACTCGATCGCAACAAACCTCTGCCGCGTCGATTGCTTCAAATCTTTCAGGATCGACTGGTAGCCGGGGTTGTAAGAAACCACCAGCATGAAATCAGTGGGCGCTTCGACGATCGTGCCGAGCT
>JAICQI010000310.1 GCA_025937955.1 Pyrinomonadaceae bacterium | reverse complement strand
GAGCCAGTAACAGGTGACGTAGAAGAATGCCGATCCTGTTGCCCACCCTAGTATGAAAGCTGACAGCGGAGACGGGCGGCGTGCGATGGCGACGAGGAGCGGCACCAGGGCGATCCACGCGAGGGGGTACAGCTCGAAGTTAGGAAACGAGAAAATAAGAAGGAGTGTGCTGGCGCCCGCCGCGCCCCACTCGGACCGAGATACTACTTGCCGCATCGCGGGTGGAGTTTATCAAAAACTCAGAAAAAAATTTTTTTTTCGACGCTGCGAATCAGGGTGATTGTGAGAGGTCAAAACGCCAATTTTTGACGCAAAAAGACAGAAACCGTCACTGCCGAAGTGACAAATTTCGGTAGAGCCACAAAAAGGCACAGAAGAGAAGAATAGGTCCTAATAGGACTTGTAGGGCTTATACGCCCTCTTCAACGTGGGTAAATTTGCCCGGCTTAAATGCGGGAGAACCCAGTCATTTCTGACTGGGTCCACGTATCGGGGGGAAGCACTGAAGGATCGCTCGGAAGGTTGCTGGCGCAGCGGCAGGCGGCGCTCAGGGGATGTAGGCGGCGGGGGCACGGTCAACGATTTCGTGTTTTCCGTGTCGTGCCGCGATACCTCTGAGCACACGCCGTGCCAGAAATCTCAGTTGCCCATGGTCACCTGGCGTTGGAGAGCGATTGCTTCCTGGTTATTTGGATCGATGGTGATGGCGCTAAGCGCGTACTTGCGCGCCTCTCCGCGGTCGCCCCGATCGAGAAAGATTTTGCCCAGCAGGATGTGCGCGTCGATCAGTTTCGGATCCCAGAAGATTGCCGTCTTCAACGCGGCGATCGCGGCTTCCTGATCGCTGCGACGAAGATTGATGCGACCGCTCAACAGGTACGCTTCCGCGTTTGTCGGCTCGATCATGACGACGCGATGGAGCTCGGGCAGCGCCTCGTCGTCGCGACCGGCCTGGTAGAGATCGCGCGCTTTGATCAGCAAGTCCTGCGTGGCCGAGCTCGGTGTACCCGTGGCGCTGGCGAGTTTTGTGTCACGGGCGAGACCGAACACTTCTTCACGATTCAGCACGTCTCGCATTCGCAGGTTGACGCCGCTCGTGGTTTGCGACTTCTGCCACTCCGTTTCCCACTTCGCATACGCAGTCCGGAGATACCGGCGCGCCATGTCGTCCGCGGCAGCTGCAGCCTCGGTGTTTCCCAGTTTCGCCAGTGACTTCGAAAACAGGAAATACGCCTGGCCGTCCTGCTGGTCGGAAGCGAGCACAGGGCGGAAGTGCTCGGCTGCTTCCGAGTACTTGTTGGCCAGGAACAAGGCATAGCCGTAGTTGAAGTGGACCATCGGATCGGTCGGCGCGGACTTGGAAGCCTGACCGAGGAAATCAGCGCCTTGAGCGAGCAGGCGCGTGCGCTCAGCGTCCTTCTTGTTTTCTCGAGCAGCTTGCACTGCGATTGCGCCGGCGTTGTTGTAAACGGCAATCAGCGGCAGATCGCTCGAAAGCGGCACGACTGTCGCCAGCGCGCGCCCATAATCGCCGAGCTTCATGTAGCCGAGACTGGCGTAGAAAGCCGCTTCCGCGTAGTGCGGCTCTTTCTTCTGAATCTTAGAGAAGTACTCGGTTGCTTCCTTCCAATTGCCGAGACTCATGTAACCGCGGCCGAGCTCAAACGCCGCCTGCGGATAAACCGCGCCGCCGAGCGACTCGGCGTAGTAGTGCAGCGCGTTTTTCAAATAATTCGCGCGCAACTCCTCGCGCAGTGGCAACTGCACCGCTTTCACGTAAGCCTCAAAAGCCTTCTGCGGAATCTTCGTGGCTTCCTGGACGATCTGGTTTTGGGAGTACGGCAGCGCCTTGTCGCGTTGATAGAGAATCTGGTAAGCGAGGCGGCCGTGGATGTCCTGAAGCGTGGTTAGCGGGCCGCCGTAATCGAATTGCCGTGTGGCCCAGCCGCCGTCCATCACCTCGCCGAGAGTGCGACCTTCATTGACTTTGATCACGCGCGAAGTCACTTGAACGTAGCCATCGCGCGGTACTTTGTCGTTATTGGTTTCGCTGCCTGCAGGCGGTGTTACGGAATAACTGCCGACGACGATCATCGTCGCTTTCGCCTGGCGCGCGAGTTTGATGGCAGTCGCGCGCGAGGGAATCACGGTTTCGGGCAAGCGGAGTTGATGGTACGCAAGCTCGCGCTCGTCGCTCGAGACGACGACCAGGCCGGGCTTGTTCAGCAATTCCGCGAGCGCGTCGGCAAAACTCTCGCCGACCCAGTTGTATTCGGCGCGATTGGAGGTGTTTTCAAACGGTAGCACCATCACGACGTCCGCGGCGGGAGTCTGCGCCCGCGCCGTCGAAAAGGCTACTAATGAAAGGACAAAGACTAATTTAAGACTTAAAAATCGCATGCACCAAATGTAGCAGAACAGCACCCACTGCAAAAGCGGAAGCAGCCACGGATTAACACTGATTTATGACGGATGAATACTGATCCGTAATAAATCAGTGTAAATCTGTGGCCCTACATCGAATAGACGAGCGAAACGCCGTCGTCGTGCTGGGTGAGATTTATGTCGGGCAGCGAGCAGGAAAACTGTCGCTAAGCCTCGCCGAACATTGCTATACTCACCGACAGCCCAATCGGGGCACTCGAAGAGCCTTCCAACCAAGGCTGTTAGAACTTTCCGGTGGACTTGTTGCCACTCCTTTAGCCGACGTTTTCCCGTCCAGTTTGCCCAGGAGGATTAACTAACATGAAGCTGCGTATTTTTGTTGTAGCCACTGTCGTGTGCGTTTGCGCGCTGATTGCTGTAGGCCAATCCAAGAAGAAGCCCAAACCTTCCCCATCACCAACTCCGGACCTCTCCTGGTCCAAAGTCTATGAGGAAATCAAATGGCAGAAAGGCCCGTCAGTCGGTGACCTCGGCGACACGGCCCAGGTCAAAGTGCCAGACGGATATGTCTTCGCCGACGCCCGCGATACACGTAGCATCATGGAAGCCAACCATAACCCGACCACCGGCAGGGAAATCGGGTTTGTCGCGGCTGACGGTGAGAACTGGTTTGCGGTGTTTGAATTCAGCGACGTCGGCTACGTGAAAGACGACGAGAAAGATTCCCTCGACGCCGACGCACTGCTCTCATCAATCAAAGACGCCACCGCCGCCGGAAACCAGGAGCGCATGAAACGCGGCTGGCCAACCATGACTATCGTGGGATGGGAAACGCCACCGCGCTACAACGAGCTCACTCACAATCTGGAATGGGCCATCAGGGCGCAAAGCGAAGGTGAGCCAGTGATCAACCACAATACGCGCTTACTCGGACGCGGCGGCGTCATGGAAGTTACGCTCGTCGTCGACCCATCTCTGCTGCAAGAGACGATGCCGAAGTTCAAGGCGATGCTCGCAGGATTCGATTACAATCAGGGCCACAAGTATGCAGAGTTTCGCGCGGGCGATAGGACGGCTGCGTACGGGCTTACGGGCCTGATTGTGGGTGGCGGAACGGCGGCGCTCGTAAAGACCGGCGCTTTCAAGTGGATTTGGAAAGCACTCGTGGCGGCTGCTCTCGCCATCGGTGCGTTAGCCAAGAAAATCTTTTCACGCAGATCGGACGCTTAATAATTTTCTGTAAATCCTAAACCACGAAGGCACGAAGACACATTTTGTGACTTTGTGGTTAAGTCTTTCTCGTATGAGTGAAGGCCAAACGCTGCTACTCATCCTTATCCTGCTCTATCTTACGGAGTGTTTGATTTGGGTGAAGCGGGAGTCTGTCGCGTTCGTCTCGCGCATGGGTGGCCGCTGGCGTTTGACAGTGCCTCCATCATGGCTCGGCAACGCAAATGGCGGCCTCCTGTTCTTGAATCCATTGCCTCCGGCGGGGCGGGTTTTTCTATCGCATCTCTCTCCGATCTCGATCTCACCTTCAGGCATTTGTGCTTACAACTTACAGACACTCCCTTCAGAAGCGAGATCGCCGGGACAAACCGGCCACTTCTTGCCGTTCAACAAAATAACTCGTTCGACTACTGACGGTGTTTACCTCCTCGTGAATGGCGAGCGTTTCGCCAAGTGCGCCACTGCGCGACAGGCCAGGACACTCGCGAAGTTGATCGGCGAGATGGCGAAGGTCTCGACTGGCAAACGCGAACGACTAGCGCGCAACTGGATCAGCGAACAGTTTGCGATAGACGATGCTGCCGCTCGGTTGCGCGAAGGAAACATCGTCATCCAACCAATGCGAGAGTTGAGTTTGATCCTGTTCCTGTTTCTGTTTGTAGTGGCGCCGGTGCTGGTGACCAGTTTCGGATTGACGGGTTTGGTAATTCCAGTTGCGGCGGTGATGGTTATTTTGGCAGTGCTGATCGGAATCCTGTTTCATCGTGCGCACAAGCAGTTGTTTCCTGCTGAGACGTCGGAGCGATTTGAGAATCTAGTGAAGATGATCTTGTGTCCGCCCGTATCGATCCGCGCGCCCGACATTCTCACGAGGAACCTTTTAGCTGAATATAGCCCGATTGTTCTTGCCAACTTGCTCACCGGATCGAATGAGCAGCAGTTTGTGCGTGCCTTCATCCTCGATCTGCAGCATCCACTCAAGCACGAGGTTTCCGATGAGACTGCTGAGAAGACAATTGGTTGGACCGCCGCCGAGCAACTCAACATCTGTCTCGAGCAGGTCAAAGACGGCCGCTATCTGAAGCCTGAAGATCTCTCAGCGCCCACGCAACGCGAAGAGAATTCAATCTCTTACTGCCCACGCTGCCGGTGCCAGTTTGTAGTGAGCGCTGCCGAGTGCCCCGACTGCCCCGGCGTAACGTTGGTAGATTTTTAGCCGCGGATTACACGGATGAAAACAGATTGTCCGGCGGAATCAGTAGAAGCGCATTCTGGATTCAATTGAAATGAATACAAGCTTGCCGTCGCGGAGGGTTAAGACTGCTGTTTCCGATGAGACCGCTCGAAGCTTGCCCCGCGCGGTTGTCACGGTTTCGTAGAGGTCGCTGGTGACCATCGCAGTCTTGTTATCGTCGTAGATCTTCACTCGCGTATTCTTCCGGTCAAGAGTGTATGTGAACCTGAGGCGTAGTGTTCGTCTGGTAACATCCGTGAACTGTTCTTTGTTTAAATTGACGACTTGTTCCTTGTCACTTCCTGAAGCAGAGACAGCCAATTTGATCTTGACGTCGCTTGCGAGCGGAGCAATCATCCCGGCGAGATTTTTCTTTCTGGTTGCTCTATCTACGGAATTCATTAGTGCCAGTACGCCGGTCTCAGTAATGACATCCTGTGATTGTGCGAATGACGATCCTGAAAACACTAGTAGCAGACAACAAAACAGCGAAGAGATTAACCGTGGTTTCATTGATACCTCCTCTGTCGCGTATGGCAGGGTTGGGTTTGATCGCACTAAGAGAGGGCGACGAGTGGCTATAGCCAAATTAACAGTAGCACAAACCGCACCGGCGTTGCTTCAAAAATCTTTGAAGTTGCTCGCCGTTTTTGAGTTACTAGCTATTGTTACCCCTGCTTATCCCACGCAACTGAATGCGCGGGAGAGGAGTTCAAGAGTCGCTTTAGAAATTCTTTTGAGAGAATGAAGCGGGGTAGCACTCTTCAACGATATGGGCGTACTCCTCGAGCCGCACGCCGTTGGCTCTCGTTACCTGATTCGGATGTCGCCGGTAATTCAACTCTACCGATAACAAATTGTGGATCTTCAGACCTGCTCTAACAACTTTCAACCAGAGCCCCAGATCCTGAGCCACACGATATTCAGGATAGCCACCCAGATTCATCACCTCACGACGACGCAGCATTACTGTAGGATGGTTGAGAAACCAAATCGACGATGTGTCTCGCTGGTGTTCGATGTATTCGTCGGTGACATGCTCGGGATGCCTGGGCGATAAGACCGGCTCATCAAGGAGCTCCTGCATTTGAGTTCCGAGTACAGTGACATCGGGATGAGCACGTAAATAGGCAACTTGTCGCTGCAACCGCGTCGGCAGCATCGTGTCATCGGAGTCCATCCGGGCCACTAGATCTGCGCGACATTTACTCAGCCCCACATTTAGCGCGCCAGAAATGCCCTCGTTTTCATCGAGTCGAATGAGAACGACTCGTGGATCTCTGGCAATGCGATCGATCTCTGCAATGGTTTCGACTGCTCGCGATCCATCGTCCACCAGGATGAGTTCCCACTCGCGAAACGTTTGCTCACGGATCGAGTCCCAACACTCCGACAACCACGCTGCCGGAGTATCGAAAACCGGCATCAATATCGAAACTTCGCAACGGAGAGCCGCTGAGAAACCTGCACTATGAGTGATCGCATGTGACTGCGTACCTTGGTTAACAACGAATTGGCGGCCCCTGGCGCCTGCTGTAGCGCGCGCTTCCCCGTCGTCCAAAGCGCGAAGCCCAGCCAGAAGTTCGGTATCGGTATTCCCGTACAGTGGAACATCCCCACAGTTGTATCTGAGCCCGGACAACTCGCGGGCGATCACCGGCAGCCCCGTCGCCATCGCTTCCAGTGCGGCATAGGAACCGGTTTCACCTTGAGCAGCGTCCGTGGAAATCATCACTGCGTCCAACTCGCGCAGGGCTGACGGCATCTGGGCCGGCGCCACGTCACCTGAAAATTCGACCCATTGCAGGTCTGCAAGCTTTTCCGTTACGTACCGGTAATAGCCGGTATCGAGTCCATGGCCGATGAAGCGGATTCGCCATGGACCAGGTTGCCAGATCTGAAGCGTCTCGATGAAAGACTTCGGAACTTTGTCCTCGTGCAGACGGCCTACGATGCCGCAGACAAGACCGGCATGCTTCTGTTTCGTTGGGCGAAACTTGACAGTATCGATTTGTGGTCGCAACACCTTGAGCGACAACTGCCGCCATGCCGGATTGATTTCGTC
>JAICQI010000379.1 GCA_025937955.1 Pyrinomonadaceae bacterium | reverse complement strand
GGAATTTTTGGTGTTTTTGATGTGGGGCGCCTCTGGGGTGTGGGGTGCCTTGGCCCCGCTTTGTTTTTACTTTCCTAAAACTGTGCCCATCGGGGTTCTTTGTCACCGCACTTCAAGGAGGCGCGCAATTACAAGGATGCGCCGTGGGTTGACTGAATCCTTCGGTGGATGGTCAACTGTAGTCCTCCCGCCCAGTAAAATCGCAACTTATTAAACTAGATTATGAAGCTAGTTGTGTTTCTCTTGCGGTCGTCGCTGGGTACCGTCAGCCTGGTCGTGTTGGCCGGCGTCGTCGCGGGCGTTAGTAACACGGGTCTGTTGATCATCATCAACTCTGCACTCAGCAAGTCGGGCGCCTCTCAGCAAACGCTGATCTGGAGTTTTGCCTTGTTGTGTGTGGCGATGCTCGTCAGTCGCGCGGCGTCTTGGATCTTACTGGTTCAACTCGCGCATCGAGTCACGTTCAAGCTACGTCTTGAATTGTCAGCGCGAATTCTCGCCGCGCCGCTTCAACATCTGGAAAAACTGGGAGCGCCGCGTCTACTGGCGACGCTCACCGACGACGTTTCGGTGATTGCAGCCGTGCTCACCACAACGCCGATGCTGGTCGTTCACATGGTGGTCGTGGTCACGTGTCTTGGTTATCTCGGTTGGTTATCGTTACCGGCGTTACTTGGCGTCTTCGGTTTTCTGCTCTTCGGCGTGCTCTGTTATCAACTGCCACTCAGGCGCGCCTTGAATTATCTCGGTGCTAGCCGGCGTGAGCTGGACGCTTTGTTCAAACACTTCCGCTCACTCATCGAGGGCAGCAAGGAACTCAAACTGCATCACGCGCGTCGCGCAGCTTTCTTTCACGACCAGCTCGAGCACACGGCGCACTCTTTTCGTCGCAAGGCGACGGTCGGCGACGCTATCTACGCGCTCACCGCCAGCTTTGGGCACTTGTTGATCTTCATTCTGATCGGATTATTGATTTTCGCGCTGCCGGTTTTGCAACCGACGACGACCGCCACGACCATCGGTTACAGCCTGGTCATTCTTTACCTGTTGCCACCGTTGGAAGTAATCATGAGTGCTTTGCCGACACTCGGCCGCGCCAATGTCGCCTTGCAGAAGATCGAAGCGATGGGACTGTCGCTGGCAGCGGAAAGTATCGAACGTTCCACTGCTATAACTTCACAAGGTAATCGATTCGAGAGTTTGAAGTTGCAAGCCGTGACTCATGCTTACGACAGTGAAGACGGCGACGGCTTTAAGCTGGGTCCGATTGATTTGAGCTTTCGACCGGCTGAACTTGTGTTTCTGGTTGGCGGCAATGGCAGTGGTAAGACAACTCTCGCCAAACTTCTCACCGGGTTGTATGCACCCGACGAGGGCGCGGTGTATCTCGACGGTGAGAAGATCACCGACGAAACGCGCGATCAGTATCGACAACTCTTCGCCGCAGTTTTTTCTGACTTTTATCTATTTGAAAGTCTGCTGGGATTGAATGCCGGTGCTTTGGATGAACAGGCGCTTCAGTTTTTGCAGCGCTTGCAACTCGATCGCAAAGTGCAGGTGATTGACGGAGTGCTTTCGACCACGGATCTGTCTCACGGTCAGCGCAAGCGGCTCGCGTTACTGACCGCCTATCTCGAAGACCGTCCTTGCTACGTCTTTGACGAGTGGGCGGCAGATCAGGATCCAGTCTTCAAGGAGATTTTCTACTTTCGGCTTTTGCCGGAGCTCAAGGCAAGAGGAAAGACAGTGATTGTCATCAGTCACGACGATCGATACTTTCACGTCGCTGACCGCATTCTCAAGTTGAACTACGGCAAGATGGAGCAGGAAATTCTGACGTCTTTAAAATCGCCGGTCGTTATCGGCACGAGCTAAGCAATGGTCTCTGAGAAGCAATCAAGCGCAGCGCCGCCCGTGTTTGTTCTGTCATGCGAACGCTCGGGCTCGACTTTGCTGCGTTACATCATCGACACGCACCCGCAGATTTGCAGTCCGGCCCACCTTCATCTCGGGCAGCTTTGTCGCAGTCTCTACACCTCCATCTTTTATTCGTTGGGCCAGACGATGGAAGTAACGGACGAGGCGACGCGGGAGCGGTTGGTAGCCGTGGAGACACGGCGCATCGTCGATGAGTTGATGGGACGTTACGTAATGGCTAAAGGCAAGCAGATGTGGTGCGAGAAAACCACGGAAAACCTGCAATACCTGAAGATCCTCAACGACGTTTTTCCCGACGCGAGATACATCTGTCTTTACCGTAATTGTATGGATGTTGTGCATTCAAGTATCGAGTGTAGCCGTTTGGGTTTTATACCGGAGCTCGCTCCTTACGTGCAGAAGCGGCCTGACAACATCGTTGCTGCGATGGTGGATAGCTGGATTGAAAAGACGAGCGGCTTGCTCGAGTTTGAGATGGCGCACGCGGAGCAGTGCTTTCGTCTCAAGTATGAAAACTTAGTTACCGAACCTTCGCAAACGTTGCCGGCGATGTTTGCTGCGCTGGGATTGGAGTGGGATGAAAGACTTCTGAAGGAAGTCTTTTCGACTCAGCACGATCAAGGATCGGGAGACAGAAAAGTTCTTTTCACGAAGAAGATCAACACCGACTCGATTGGACGCGGCTCGACTATTTCCCGCTCATTCATCCCCGACGCTCTGCTCGAAGACATGAATCGTTTGCTGGCGCGACTCGACTACCCGCCGGTTGGAGACGATTGGGATAACGCGCTGTCGCCTTATCTTCCGGCCGGAGTCGCGACGGAAAACGAAACAGTTTCGAGTGTCGAAGTGATGTTTCGCGAGTACGTTCCACAGTTATTGAAGGAAGGAAATGCATCGCTGGCTGGAGTTAACGGCAGGTGCAAGTTCGAGGTTGGCGATGGTGGTGGAACGTGGATGTTGACGTTGCGAGAGTCACAGGGTGTGGCAGAGGCCCTGGACGGCGACGCGGATTGCACGGTGCAAATTTCAGCCGCCGATCTGCTTGATCTCGTCAACGGCAGACTCAACAGCATTGCTGCATTCGATCAAGGGAAGATTCACATCATGGGCGATTACGATCTGGCGAACAAGGTCGGCCGGCTGCTCTTCGGCGGATAAGTTTAGCCACAAAAAGGCACAAAAGGCTCAAAAGGCACAAAATGAATTAACAACAGAAGGAACAACAAGGGATTTTCTTTTGTGCCTTCTGTGCCTTTTTGTGGCCCTGATTGCAGGACAAACGCAACACACGACCGAAAATTTTGTCGCTATACTTTTGGATTCAACTCAAATGACCCGGTAGAAAAATGATCACAGCGTATTATGCATTATCCCTCTCTTTATCCGGTTGAAACTGGGCCTACACTATCTACTCTGATCGATCTGCTGCGCTTCAGAAGCCTCAATGAGCCAACGCTCACGGCTTATCGTTTTATCGCGGACGAAGAGAGCGAGACGTCATCCATCACTTACGCTGCACTCGATCTGCGCGCGCGCGCCGTTGCCGCCTTGTTACAGAGCAGAGGTTTGCAGCGCGAGCGCGTACTGCTGGCGTATCCCCACGGTCTTGACTTCATCTCAGCTTTCTTCGGGTGTCTCTACGCCGGCGCCGTCGCGGTTCCGGTGAGCCTGCCTCAAACGAAGCGCGGCTTCGGCCGTTTTCAAGCTATCGCAAATGATGCGCAGGCGGCCGGCGCGTTAACTACTCGACAGACGTTATCAAGAATCGAACGGCTACAGCTCGAATGGTTAACGTCCGACGATCTTTCGAGCGACGAAGCTGCGCAGTGGCGCGAGCCGCCGGCTAACGGTGGGGCGCTCGCTTATCTGCAATACACATCAGGCTCGACGTCGCTGCCCAAAGGCGTGATGGTGACGCATGCCAACGTTCTGGAAAACTCTGCCTACATTCAACACGGATTCGCCCATGGTCCACAAAGCGTGTCGCTATCGTGGTTGCCGCATTTTCACGACATGGGTTTGGTTGATGGAATCATTCAACCACTCTACAGCGGTTTCACGGGATTGCTCATGTCGCCCGCCGCGCTTTTACACAATCCGGCGCGTTGGCTGCAGGCGATCTCGCGCTATGGCGTGACACATAGTGGTGGTCCAAATTTCGCCTACGACTTATGCGTGCGCCGGATCGACGAATCACAACGCGCCTCGTTCGACCTCAGCACCTGGTGCGTCGCATACAACGGTGCGGAACCTGTGCGTCATGAGACGCTGAAAAGATTCGCGGCTGCGTTTGCACCGTGCGGTTTTCGCCCCGCAGCGTTTTACCCCGCCTATGGATTGGCTGAAGCGACGCTGAAAGTGACCGGTGGCCGAAGAGGAGTTGGACCAGTTTATTGCACTGTCAACGCGCCCGCGCTGGAGCAGCACCGAATCCTGTCAGCAGAGATCGGTGCGTCTGATTCGCGAACCCTCGTTGGTTGCGGTCGTGCGGCGCTGGGCACTGAAGTCGTGATTGTGAATCCCGAAACTTTGTTGCCTTGTGCGAGCGACGAGGTGGGCGAGGTTTGGGTGTGCGGACCAGGCGTGGCCGCGGGTTACTGGAATCGACCGGAAGAGACAGAGAGCACTTTCAACGCGCGACTCACGAACGGCGGGAGATTCCTGCGCACGGGTGATCTCGGCTTCGTCCGCGATGGTGAGTTGTTCATTACCGGACGGCTGAAAGATCTGATCATTATCCGTGGCCGCAACCACTATCCGCAGGACATCGAGCGTGCAGTGCAGAGTTCTCACCCGGCACTCAAGCCTGACGGTGGCGCAGCGTTTTCCGTTGAGCTCGAGAACGAAGAGCGTCTGGTGGTGGTCCAGGAGATCGACACGCGTCGCAAACGTGAAGCGCCGGCAATCATTGAAACTCTTCATGAAGCGATTTCAGAGGAGTTTGAAATACAGCCGGCGGCAGTAGTGCTGATCAGGTCCGGCACGCTGCCGAAAACATCCAGCGGGAAAGTTCGACGTAGCAGATGTCGCGAGGACTTTTTAAACAACAGTTTGAGTGTGATTGCTGAGTGGCGCGCGACGGACGAGCGAAAGAATGTTGCGCCTGCTGCACCTGATGAGTTGAATGCGGACACTGTTGAGCTATGGCTGAAGAAATTATTGACTGCGAGGCTCAATGTTGATGGACCACTCATCGATGCCCGGCAACCAATCGCTCGCTACGGAATCGACTCTTTGCTCGCCCTTGAATTGACGCATGCAGTCGAAACGCTTCTCGGCGTGAGACTGTCGTCCACGAGCTTTCTGCGGAATCCAACCATAGCAGACCTCACCAGCGAAATACTCGCCGCGGAACGATCGCCCGCGGCAACACAAGTAAGGGCAACGGACCAGGGCCACGAGCATGTCTTGTCGCATGCACAACAGGCGCTCTGGGCTATTCAACACGTATCACCGGAAAGCACAGCCTATAACGTCTCACTCGCTACGCGTATCCGTGGTGAGGTTGACCTGAACGCCCTGCGCCGTGCGTTCGATGCGTTGGTCCGCCGGCATCCCATGCTGCGCGCTCGCTTTCCCTCCCGCGACGGCGGGCCTGTGTGTGTCGTATCTGAGAACGTGGAGATCGATTTCGAAGACGCAGCGAATTGGAGTGAAGCTGCGTTGCGCAACCGTTTGCAAGTGGAGGCTTGGACCAGTTTCGATCTCGAGAACGGGCCATTGCTGCGCGTTTTACTTTTCAGGAGATCCTCGCGTGAGTGCGTGCTGCTGCTCAGCGCGCACCACATCATCGTTGACTTCTGGTCGCTCGCAGTTTTGTTACGCGAACTAGCCTCATTGTACAAAGCGGAAGTCGAAGGCCATCCTGCCACTCTGCCCACGATACGCTCCTATTCAGACTACGTTCGCCGCGAGACTACGATGCTCGCAGGTCCCGAAGGTGAGCGTTTAAGAACTTACTGGCTACAGCAGTTAGCAGGGGAGCTGCCGGTGCTCGACCTGCCGGCGGATCGCGCGCGTCCTCCGGTTCAGACTTATCGCGGCGCGTCAGTGTCAACAAGGTTGGACCACCACTTGACGCAGCGATTGAAGGGACTGGCGTTGAGTCATGAAGCCACTTTGTTCATGACCCTGCTCGCCGCGTTTCAGGTGC
>JAICQI010000497.1 GCA_025937955.1 Pyrinomonadaceae bacterium | reverse complement strand
TGCCGGTGAAGCACACTACTACATACTTCCACTGACCGCCGGACAATACGCGCACATTGCTGTGGACCAGCGCGGAGTCGACGTCGTGGTCTCCATCTTCTCACCTGATGGAACCAAACTCGTGCAGGTCGACATGCCCAATGGCAACTATGGACTCGAGCCGGCTGCGTTGGTGGCTGACACTACGGGCGCATATCGAGTTGAAGTGCATTCCACGTCGCCGAAGCTGCCCGGCCGCTATGAATTGAAGCTGGACCAGTTGCACGCAGCAACCGACCCGGATCGCAGCCGCTTCGCCGCGCAAAAACTCTTCACGGACGCGAAGGCGTTGCGTAATCAGAGAACGCGAGAGTCTTATCAACAAGCTATCGAGAAATATGAAACCGCACTCACGATCTGGCACAACCTTCACTATAAGCTGATGGAAGCGTTCACTCTTCACGAAGTGGGCATGATCTATGGCGATATCGGTCTGTATCAGAAGGCCATCGATTCGCACTCCAGGGCCGCCGCACTCTATAAAGAAGTAAAAGTTCCAAAGGGCGAGGCGGATGTGCTGGTTAACATTGGCTGGGTATTCGGGGAGTTGGGGGACACTCAGAACCGCCTGGCGATGTACGATCGAGCTGCAGCGATTTATCGGACTGTCGGAGAAATCGATCCGGTACTGATTAGTAACCTCGCATCGACTTACGCGAACCTCGGACAGTATCAGCGCGCGCTCGAGATCCACTTACAAGTGTTGGAAAGGCGACGGGCCACAGATGATCACCTCGGGCTTGGCATCACCCTCCGCAGCATCGGTAGCTGTTACGAGTGGCTCGGAGACAAGCAGAAAGCACTTGACTTCTATAACCAGTCGCTCGAGTTCATGCGAAAAGCCGGGAATCACTTTTATACCGCCACAACCTTGTCTCGCCTCGGACTGGTCTATAACAGCCTTGATCAAAAAGAGAAAGCTCTCGACTATTTCAATCAAACTCTGAAGATTCAGCAAACTATCAACGATCGGAGAGGCGTTGCCATCACGTTGTTTCATATCGCTCGCGTGGAACGTCAGCGCGGCAATCTCGGCGAGTCGCGCAAATGTATCGAAGAGGCGTTAGAGATCGTTGAGAAGCTGCGGACCAACGTTGCAAGCCAGCAACTGCGCGCGTCTTTATTCGCTTCAGTGCAACAGTATCGAGAGTTTTATATCGATTTATTGATGCGGTTGCACAAAGAGAACCCATCACAACAACTGGATCGCGCTGCTTTTACAGCGAGCGAAACCGGACGCGCGCGTTCGTTGCTGGAATTGCTACGTGAAGCCAGGGCAGAGATTCATCATGGCGTCGATCCGGTGTTGTTGGAGCGTGAGCGCAAGCTTGAAGAAGCGATTGCCGACAAGGCGCAAAACCAGGTGCGCCTGCTCAGTCGCGAACATAGTGAAGAGCAAGCGAAGGCAATTGCGAAAGAGATCGCGGAACTCACCACTGACTACGAGCAGGTGCAGGCGCAAATTCGTCAGGCGAGTCCGCAATACGCTGCGCTGGTCAAACCGATGCCGCTCGCGCTTGATGATATTCAGCAGCAGGTTCTCGATCGCGAAACACTGTTGCTCGAGTATTCAGTAGGCGAGGAGAAAAGCTTCCTCTGGGCAGTTACGCCCGACTCAATCAAAACTTACGAACTGCCAAATCGTGCCGCTATCGAACCGCTGGCGAGACGAGTTTACGAGTCGTTGACCACGCGTAATGGAGTTGTTGCAAATGCCGAGTATGCGAAAGCGGCAGCGACTCTGAGTCAAATATTATTAGGACCAGTAGCTGCTGAATTGAAGAACAAGCGCTTGCTTGTCGTTAGCGATGGCGTATTGCAGTTTATTCCCTTTGCCGGGTTGCCTGATCCGGTAGCGAACGACTCGCGGCCGTTAATCGTTGATCATGAAGTAGTGACTGCGCCCTCTGCGTCAGTCGTAGCATTGCTGCGACAGGAAACAGCGAATCGAAAACCTGCTCCAAGAGCCTTGGCAGTATTCGCAGATCCGGTTTTCTCAAACGATGATCCACGTGTCTCGATTGCGCGGCTGGCCCACACGAATCCGGCTGACAAAAACTCCAGCGCCGATGTTTTCCGCTCCATGACGGAATCGGGGCTCACAAATCTGCGGCGTTTGCGCTTCAGCCGCCGGGAGGCTGACGAGATCGCTCGCCTTGCAGCAGGCGAATCGAGACTGGAGGCGGTGGATTTCGAAGCAAATCGTAAGCTTGCGATGAGTACTGAGTTGGGCCAGTATCGCGTGGTCCACTTCGCGACGCACGGATTGATCAACAACCAACACCCTGAGCTTTCGGGAATCGTGTTGTCTTTAATCGACGAGCAAGGCAAACCGCAGAACGGTTTTCTGCGACTCTATGATCTTTATAACTTGAAGCTGTCGGCAGATCTCGTCGTATTGAGTGCCTGCCAAACGGCACTCGGTAAAGAGATCAAAGGCGAAGGACTGGTAGGACTGACGCGCGGGTTCATGTACGCCGGCGCGCCTCGCGTGGTCGCGAGTCTCTGGCAGATCGATGATCGCGCCTCGGCGGAATTCATGAAGCGTTTCTATCAGGGAATGCTGGTACAAAAACTGCGCCCGGCCGCCGCCCTCCGCGCCGCCCAAATCTCCATGCAAAAAGATAAGCGCTGGAACGCTCCCCACTACTGGGCCGCATTCACCCTCCAGGGCGAATGGAGATAAGCCACAAAAAGGCACATAAGGTACAAAATAGAAACTGTATCAATGGTTCTATTTTGTGCCTTATGTGCCTTCTTGTGGCACCTCACTTGCGGCTACCTTCGTGCAAAGCGAATTGTGATTCAGAACAGAACAGGAGTCTGTGTGATGCTCGACCAGGAAGTTGACGATCGCGGCACTGATCAGGAAGAGGCGCAAAGGATGCTCGCAAACCTGCGTGACAAGGGCTTCGAAGGCAACAACGAAAACCTTGCCGTCGCACTGGGAAGAACCGCCGAGCAGGCGCAGGAAATGATTAGCGGAGCGGAGACTATTGACGACGACGTGATAATGAAGGCCAGAGGAATTGCGCTAAACCGTGGCATCGAAATCGAATAATCCTCCGTGGTGGTGGTTCGAAGTCGGCACTGAAATCTGCTCGACTTGTAGCCAATCGTACGCATATCAAACGGGCTACTACTGTCTCGATTGTGACACCAACCTCTGTCCCTTATGCGTACAGGAATCTGAAACTCACGATCCGCTCTGCTCCGGTTGTTGTGGAGAGTAATAAAGAGGTCTTTTATGGCAGCGCGCGCAATGTGGAAAGGTGAATTGAAACTCGGCACGACGAAGGTGCCCGTGAAGCTTTACTCCGCGGTACAGGACCGCACGGTGCGATTCCACATCCTCGACGATCGCGCCAAGAAGCGTGTGAAGCAACACATGATCGATCCTGATTCGGGCGATGAAGTACCAACCGAAGAGATACAAAAGGGCTACGAGATCGAACCCGGAAGATATGTGATCCTCACCAAAGAGGATCTGGAAAAACTCGAGCCGCCACCTTCGCGCGATATCGAGATCGTTGAGTTTGTTCCACAAGCGAAGATCAGCCAGCAGTGGTACGAGCGGCCTTACTATCTTGGTCCAGACGGCGATGAAAAAGACTATTTCGCTTTAGTCGAAGCACTGCAAAACACCGAGAAGGAAGGAATCGCGCATTGGGTAATGCGCAACAAGTATTACTCCGGTGCGCTGCGCGCGGTCGACGATTATCTATTTCTGTTTACGTTGAGAGATGCGAATGAAGTGATACTCGCAGACGAATTGACGAAACCCGCGGGCGCTGCGCCGACGCAGAAAGAGTTGACGATGGCTAAGCAGCTCGTCGAGATGTTGGAGGGAGAGTTCAACCCGTCGGAATACAAAGATGAGTATCGCGAGCGCGTGATGGAGTTCATCGAAAAGAAAGCCAAGGGACGCGCGCCGAGGTTGAAAGCTGTCAAGGCGAAACGCCAGACTGCCGCGCTCGACAGTGTGCTGGCGAAGAGTATCGCGTCGCTGAGAAAGGAGAAACGCGCTGCCTAGAGCTACACAAAAAAAAGCGGAACCCGAAGAAGAGAATGCCGGTGGCAGGCCATTCTGGTCAGGCACGCTTACGTTCGGACTCGTTAGCGTACCGGTGAGTTTGTTTCCGGCGGCGCGCTCGAATCGTGCGTCGCTGCGTATGCTTGGACCAGACGGACAACCGCTGGCGCGAAAGTACTACGCGGAGAATACGGGCAAAGACCTGGATGTTGATGAGGTAGTGCGTGGTTACGAGGTCAGTAAAGAGAAGTATGTGATCGTGACTGACGAGGAGTTGGATCGACTCGCGCCGGAAAAAACTCGCGACATCGATCTCAAGCAATTCGTCCCGGCGGAGTCGATTCCGCCGCTCTATTTTGAGCGTGGCTATTTCCTGACACCGGCAGCGGGTTCGCAAAAGGCATACAAACTTCTCGCCGAGACGATGGACGAGAGCAAGTTGGCCGGCATTGCTACGTTTGTAATGCGCGGCAAGGAATACCTGGTAGCGATCTTCTCAGATAAAGGAATTCTGCGAGCCGAGACGATGCGTTTTGCTGATGAACTGCGGTCGCCTGCTGACATTGGTCTGCCGAAAAAGAAGGAGGCTCCGAAGGCGACTGTAAGCAAGTTCGAGAAACTGATCGCGGGCAAATCGAAGAAACAGTTTTCACCAACTAAACTGGCAGACAAGCACACTGATTCGCTGTTGAAGCTGGTGAAAAAGAAGCAGGCGAAACGCTCGAACGTCGTGAAGGTTGATGAAGAGGTCGATACAGATCACAAGGTGGTCGATCTGGTCTCAATCCTCAAGAAGAGCCTCAGCGGAAAGAAATAATTCATTTGCGTCGGGTCAGTACCGTAACGCGGTAGCGTCCGGTTCGTGTTGCCGGTCGTGACCCGACGCTACCGCGTTACGGTACT
>JAICQI010000436.1 GCA_025937955.1 Pyrinomonadaceae bacterium | reverse complement strand
GTCGAGCCTGTTAAGCGTTTCTTAATGGACGTTCTTGAAGTGGACGCATCTGCCGTCGTGCTGACTGATCATATACAAAACCGAGGTAATATTGCTCTTTGCTTCGCATGTTACCGCAGTCCTGCGGCGGTAACCTGAGGGAACTTAAGAGTACTCTTCGACCACAACAATCGTTACCTCCTTGGGCTAGGGCATGTGCTTAAATCCACAGCCGACAGTGAAGATAGGTTATGTTCAAGAGTACTGCACAACTATCAATGCGGTAAAAGGAAGCCTCTTAAGATCAGGAGAAATCCCGCCATTCAAAGCACTCTCTTGAGGACTGAGCTCAGAGCTCGGAAAACCTCTACTCTCCAAAAACCATGAGCACTAGCAGCTTTCATAAAGCGTGACGTAGTCTTCTCGCTTCCGTCATCGATCTTCACTCATTCTTCATCAATCGCAAAAATATTTTCATTCTTCGGCTGGGCCGTTTCGGTCGCTCGCATCTCCGCGAAACTCGGACCGCGAGTGAACTGAAACTACCCTTTTCTTAGCCCAACTCTTTCACGAACGTTGATAGCCCTCCGAACGATTCTGCGTAGAACTCGGCGGGAAAACGCTGCCGCAAATTTAAATCGCGGAAAGCCTCACCCCCCAGTACCGTTGTGCCGTTGATCTTCTCGACGATTTTGCGTAACTGTGCATACTCGGTCGTTGCCCGATCCAAATCAACAATGGACCTTGCGGAGATACAGACAAGGTCAGGTTTTTTCTGGGCCACCATATCGCGCAGTGAAAACAGTGGTGTGTTTGGTCCAAGATTCGAGATGTCCCAGCCTTCACTTTCAAAGATTATCTCAGCCAGATGAATAGGCAGCTCATGCAAGTCTCCTTCGATGCCACAACTTACGGCCTTCAAACCCGTCGCCTGTCCCGGCACAACGATGCCTCGTAGTTTCTGCAGCGCGCTAAGCATTACGCGCGTCGCCAAATGTTCGTCAGCTATCGTTATTGTTCCGTTGAACCAGAGATCGCCCACGCGGTGCATAGCATCAGTTATGGTCGTATCGAAGATGGTGGCGAGCGCGTGATTCTGCAGGTAAGCATCAATGAGTTGAGCAGTAGCTTCCGCTTCATTGTCACTCAACAACAACTCGCTAAAACTTTCGGCCGAAGGCAACCTGCCAGGAACCATTTTTTTCCTGGTACGTTTCGTCGGCGACAGAGCATCAGGCGCCATGCCTTGCTCACGCCGCAATCGCGCGATGCTCTGAACACTAAATCGCCGATGACCACCCACGGTCTTCTGGGGAATTAACAGACCGTCGTCAGCCCAGCGCTTCACAGTCGCCTCACTAACGAGCAACAGCCCGGCAACGTCCCTGGTCGTCAGATTAACAGCGGCAATCTTTTTTCCCTTCACGCTCGGGAGTATACCAAAATCGCTCATTTCGTGCAAATTACTTTAAGATTGAGCCCGTTGTTGACAGATCTCAAGATCTGGTCTAGACTGAAATCGCTTAAATCGCTCATACGGAATTCAGGAAGCGAGAGATAGCGAGGAATCGAAGACCTGAGTTCGAAGAACAAACACGGCTCCGGGGGAGCCACAACAAGGAGTAAAGAGAGTTAAAAATGAAGCTTACTAAATCGATCGGAAGGATGATCATTGCTCGGGGCGCATTGCTGTCAATGCTTGCAGTATTTGGAGCCCAGCCGCTTGCGGCGAAAGTTGAAGGTCCAGGAGAAACCGCCAAGCAGGCCAACATCGTTGAGACTGCTGTCGCGGCGGGTCAGTTCAAGACTTTGGCGGCTGCGCTGGAGGCGGCTGGACTAATTGACGCTTTGACGGGTGAAGGCCCGTTCACAGTCTTCGCGCCAACAGATGAGGCTTTTGCAAAATTACCTGCTGGCACTGTCGAGTCTCTGCTCAAACCAGAGAACAAAGAGAAGCTTAAAGCCATTCTTCTCTATCACGTGGTACCTGGAAATATCACTTCAAAGCAAGTGGTGAAATTGAACGGCCGTACGGTGAAAACACTTGAGGGCAGGTCCTTCAAAGTCAACACAATGCATGGCGTAACGGTTGACGATGCTCGCGTGACCAAGACGGATATCCAGGCTTCAAATGGTGTCATACACGTTATCGACACCGTGCTGGTGCCAAAGATGTGAACGCCGATGATCGCGTAAAGTTTCGAGCAAGGGGGGGTGAGAGGAGAGTGGTGGTCTCTCGGGGAGCGACCTCCCACTCTTTTCTCGCGGGGTTGTTTGCACCTATTTTTCGGGTTTACAAGGGGAATTTGATGTCCATAAATATTTTCTTAATAACCTTCCTTACGTTCACCGGATTGACAGCAGTAGCACTGGAAGGCCGAAAAGATGCGCTCGAGGTGGTCCAATCAGTCGACCTGACCCGTTACGTCGGCCGCTGGTACGAGATCTCGCGCTTGCCGAACTCATTTCAAAAGAAATGCGCTGACATGGTGACGGCGAACTACACGATGCGTGCAGACGGAAAAATCGAAGTCATTAATCGGTGCCGTAAAGCGTCTGGTGAGTATGCTACGGTCAAAGGCAAGGCAAAAATTGTTGATAAGAAAACAAATGCCAAATTGAAGGTGACGTTTTTCTGGCCCTTTTATGGTGATTATTGGATTCTGGATCTTGGCCCAAACTATGAATACGCCGTGGTCGGCGAGCCTGGTCGCAAGTATCTTTGGATATTGAGCAGGTCACCTCGGATGGACGAGGGACTCTACCAGCAGCTACTACAGAAAATGGCGGCAAAAGGCTTCAACACTGAGATGATGATTAGAACTTCGCAACCGACGTAGCCCATTTATGTCCACCGCAGAGCAGGGCAAGTCGCTCTTGACGAGAAACCAGCCAACCTTACCGATACCTGCACTGGAACAACGGTAGGCATGTCCACATGTGCGACTTCATCCTCTAATACATACGGTAATTTTACAGACGTAATTAGGACAGGATGTCTGCACACGGGTCCAACCCCATGTGGTTTTGACTTTTTTAATAGGTGGCGATGGTGCAGGAGCGGATCGCCATACACTCCCTCTGATCGAGTAGATTTAGCTTTCATGTACTACAGGGCTACTCGCACGTTCGTCAAAATCGATAACGAAACGGACATTCAGGATCTTTCCTATAAGTATCCTTAGGAATGGCGTATGAGAAACCTAATCGTCATTGCCGCTGCGATCACGGCGTTAGTTGTGGCCGGATTGTCTCACAACATAAGCTCCCGGCAACCCGCACATCAACGCTTCGCGCCGCAAATTCACCAACGCATTCAACCTGATTGTGCCGTCGAGGGACGAGTAGTCAATGCAGATGGAAACGTAGTATCCGGGGCCACAGTTTCCGCGGAGTTGGATGGCGCCGTGGCGATGGCCATACAGACTACCGTTTCAGATGAACATGGTAACTTCAGAATTCCGATTCGGCAGATGGGTAATTATACACTGACCGGATCTAAAGAAGAGGATGGTTATCCGCTTACAGTCTCTGGTTTCCATCAACAAGTTAGTCTGGATCAAATTCCAAAACTGACGTTCACTGAATGCAAAGTTGTTACTGATGCGGTTCTGCAATTGGGTCAGAAGGCTCCCATGATTGAAGGTGGTGTTACGGATCACGTAACCGGTCAAAACGTTAAAAGAGCAACAATCACACTTCGCCGCGCTGACAATCCGGAGTTGCTCTATCGAACATCAACCGACGAAGCCAATCCCGGCCACTTCCGGTTGGCAGTGTCCACAGCGCCCTTTATGATCGAAGTGGAGTCGGCGCAATATGAAGCTTGGACGTATAGCCACGATGGTGGGTTTGAGCGCTCGGATCCATTAAGGGTAGCTCCGGGACAGACTAAAAAGTTGAAGATAGCTCTACGTCCTAAGAGGCAACCCTAAGGTACTTGATGAAAGGAAAGCGCCTGCAGCGTTCGCATGAGTCATGCGCCGTTGACGCACCCTCTCGATTCCCTCAGCAAAGTCACAATCCATTGAAGGCTGTACGGTGTCAATAGCGAGGTGAATTTGTCGAACGCGAATATAGCCAGATCTCCGCGGGTCCATTAAGGGTCCAATAACGACCAGTTAGAGTACCTTCAACGACTCCAGTGCTCTCCATGCCGCAGGTTTCCTTTGAATGTAGGAGACCGGATTTTTGATAACAGAGTCCAGTTCATCTGGTTGTTATGCGCGGCTGGCCATGGATGTCCTTTGGAGCGTTGGTCTGCAATCCTGAGGGTTCGGCATGTTCTAAATGCACCGTTGTATTTTCAGTCACACTACCAACCGAACCGACCCGCCAGCCCCCTGCTTCTGGCAACTCTCGTTGTGATGATGCTCTCGCCCCATCGACACTAGACACGCTACTTCGCTTTCGCTCACTACGCTCCTGCAACAGACCCAGTGGCGTATACAATAGCAGCATCAGGACCCTCAAGGGGAGAAAGAAAAACATCACCGGGAGCAAGGCGAGATCGATAAGGAAAGTGAGCCCCCCTTTACCTGCGAGCCGCCATGAACTGCCGACCTGACCCTCACGAGCCGTCGTAGGAGCACTCTCGAAGAAGTGGTCGGCGTAGCGTGCGACGGAGCGGTCGAGATGCTTATTGACTCTGGTGAATATACTGTCTTCGCCTGTTGAGAGGGCGATAGTGACCACGTCGAGGTTGGTGCCGCAGGTGGGGCAGAACTTGTACTGGTGAGAATCATCTCTCCCACATTTCGGACAGAACATGTATTGACTCCTCTGGCAGCATTGCTCTACATGGGGCGAATACGAAGCTAAAAAAGTTTGGTTCAAAGAGAATCAATCACACATATTCATTATCTGGCAAGTGCCTGATAACTACGCAGGAGTACTACTGTGCTTTTGCCGCAGCAGCCCGAAGATTGTCCATTTCTTTAGCTCTGCAAGTTCTGACGTCCGGTCGATGCTCCTATCACAGCGGAGTCAACGGAACTGGCTCCGCCAGTTTGCTTTATGGTTATGGCCTTCGTTTGAGGAATGTCAACGATTGAGAGTCAAAGACTTCGACTTTGATTTCAAACAGATCGTTATCCGCGATGCGAAAGGCGAGAAAAGTCGAGTAACAGAATGGCGCTGGCAATTTGTTCATCTTGCGGCCCAACGTAGTCACGCCAAATAATCGGTGACTCTAACCCGCTTTTAAACGTCGGCGCGCTATTTTTCGCGTGACACGGGCTCGATCTGTAGGGCAGTATCGCTTGACTGCGAATCAAATCCCGGTTGGAGGAGAAGGTGGCATGAGGCAAGTGTCGAATCTCTGGACGAAGCCGTCGTTCGCGAAGTTATCCACTTCTAGTTTGATGGTCGGTGCACTTGCGTTCATCGCTGTGATCGGCGCGCCGGCCCAGGCGCAAAACGACAAGATGACTCCCATCGCGACGCCTTCGCAGCCCAATGCGATCGAAATCGGGACCGGTCCGCTGCCCGGTGCGAAGAACCCGGAGTCCTGGCATACCCAGTAC